>NZ_DGRF01000094.1:0-36226 GCF_002390995.1 Clostridium sp. UBA4395 | reverse complement strand
AATTTAACTTTTCAATTTACCTTAAGCTTAAAACAATATATGTATTAATATATAAATAGTAACATATACATATTTAGTTGACAATTTAGGAAAATATGTCTATAATACAAATTGTATGGTAGTATAATTTACATAAAATTAACATATGTAAAACTACTAATAAAAATTTAATCGTAATCATTGATTTATTTTATGACGAGAAATATTCGTTAAGGAAGTCGGTGCAATTCCGACACAGTTAATCCCTACTGTAAGGGTGACGAACAAAGCGAAAATGCCACTGGTATAAAAACTGGGAAGGCGCTTTAAGTAGGATGAACCTAAGTCAGAACACAACAGTAAGATAGATCAATAGATTTCACTGTGCAAGTTTTACCAATTATAAAGCATGGATATCTGAAGGCATAACAGATGTTTATTTTTTACGCCCATTTTTAAAAAAATGAGCGGAAAAGCTTAACTATATAGCATAAAGACTTTTAGAAATTTACAAAAATGACTGAAATGAAGATTATGGATAAATACATGCTGAAATAGGGGGGGATAAAATTATTGGTAAAATTCATCACATAACTATTTATAAAAAATGATATAAAGGTAACAAATACTTTTATCATGATGAATTAGAATGACAAAATAAATGTTGTGTTAAGGGGATAAAAGATTGGAGAGGATTATAAATGAGTAAAAAAATGAAAAAGTTTTTTGGTTTTCTTTTAGTTTTAGTTATGACCTTAGCTATTAATGTAAATGCAAATATAAATGCCTTTGCAGATACTAATGAAACTGTTAATGTTCAGATTAAGGCGTATGGAGATACCTATATTAATGAAACAGTAAATCTTAATGATTTAAAAGCTAAATTGAGTTCAATAAATTCAGATCACTTATATAGTACACAACCCTATACTAATTATGCTACCGAAGGTATAAAGACACCAACTACAGCTGATGCTTTAATTTTTGCATATAATCAATACTATATGAGTCAGGGAGCAGCAGAGGTAACTCCATTACTTGATACTAATTATCCAAATACAGCAGCTGCTATTAGCTATAATTGGGATTTAAAGCCATATGCTGGCAAGCCAGGAATCTATTTTATTTACTTCGATGGAATGACAACTGTAGATAATGGTACTGTTCAAAATCCTAATGGCACTCATACTTGGACTGGTGATACATGGACTTTCTATGTAAATGGAGTAAAATCAAATTCATATGCTAGTAACATTTCATTAACAGATGGTATGACAATTACTTTTGAATATAATACAGTATCTGAAACTTGGTAAAATTAGGGCGTGAAAATATTTTTATAAATAATTAAATTTATAAAAAATGATATGAAGGTAACAAATACTTTTATTAGTTTTAAGAAAACCGCCTACATGCTGGTGGAACGAAAAATGCTTATAGTCACAGTGCAAGCCACTCGTTTTACGGGTGGCTATGACTATAATGAATTAAAATGACAAAATAAATGTTGTGTTCAAGGGATAAAAGATTGGGGGGATTATAATGAGTAAAAAAATGAAAAAGCTTTTTAGTTTTCTTTTAATTTTAGTTATGACATTAGCTATTAATGTAAATGCAAATATAAATGCCTTTGCAAATGCTAATGAAACTGTTAATGTTCAGATTCAGGCATATGGAGAAACTTATATTAATGAAACAGTAAATCTTAATGATTTAAAATCTAAATTAAGTTCAATAAATTCAGATCATTTATATAGTACACAACCATATACTAATTATGCTACCGAAGGTATAAAGACACCAACTACAGCTGATGCTTTAATTTTTGCTTATAATCAATATTATATGAGTCAGGGAGCAGCAGAGGTAACTCCATTACTTGATTCTAATTATCCCAATACAGAAGCTGCTATTAGCTATAATTGGGATTTAAAGCCATATGCTGGCAAGCCAGGAGTCTACTTTCTTTACTTCGATGGAATGACAACTGTAGATAATGGCACTGTTCAAAATCCTGATGGCACTCATACTTGGACTGGTGATACATGGACTTTATATGTAAATGGAGTAAAATCAGATTTATATGCTAGTAACGTTTCATTAACAGATGGTATGACAATTGTTTTTAATTATGGTACAGTATCTGAGACTTGGTAAAATTATAAAATAAAGATATTTTAACAGATGATTAAAGACTTCTTTAGTCATCTGTTTATTTGGGGGATAAAATGAATAAAATAAAAAGATTTATCGTATATCTATGCGTAATGTGCATTGTTATGACAGCAATACCTGTTAAAGCCTTTGCTAAAGATGAAGAATCTACTAAATCTACAGAGTTAACTAGTTTAATTGCAGTATGTGGGATAGCTACAACTAATGCTCCAATTACGTGGAGAGGTTCACAAGCAAATAAGATAGAAGGTACAGATAATATTTATTATGCCGATGTTTCTAATGGGAGTATTGGACACTTAAGAATTACAGGTACTAGAAGATCAAATACAGCAAAAATTACTATTGAGGATATGACAGATCCAGAGAATAAATCTAAAACAGATTTATCTATTAACTATGATAAGGGCTATAAATTTGATGACCAAAATAGACCAGTCGAAAATAAAGAAAATAATCCCTTCTGTAGTTTTGAAAAGGGAAGTGCTTATAGTATTATAAAAGCTGCTAATGGAAGTAATGTATTTAAGATAACAGTAGAAGATGGAGATAAGAAAGAAGAAAATTATTTAGTAGTTTCCTTTAAAAAATCTGGCATTGATTTAAATAATAATTGGCCAGATAGAATTAATATATTAGATGGAAAAACTTCTAAGCCCTTAGCTGATGAATATCAATATGGCAACGAAATTATGACAAAAACTAAGGGAATCGGGGTTTGTGGAGAAGATGGAAAGTGTAAAATTCCAGATGATACTTCATCTATAAGACTGCAATTAGAAAAATCAATGACATCGTCTAAAGATGCCTTTTATGAAAGTTGTAAAGATGGGTTTTATAGGACAAATTCCTATGAAATTAGCTTCAATGGGGGACCATGGAAACAAATTGGTGGCAATGAAATAAGTGAAGAGTTTGCTTTAAAACAAGGATTAAATATAATTCAGCTTACTACAAGTTCAATTGAAGCTTTCCAAGAACGAAGATCATCGACACTTGGAGGAATAACTCTTTTACTATATAGAGATGGAGAAAACACCTATAAAGTTCCAAAAGGAACAGATACCTCAGTAAAATCTGTAAAGATATTTCAAGGAGCTAGTGATAAAGCTCATGCAACAGATAGATTTACAGAGCTATTGTCTACTAATAAAGTTGATGAAAAAGCAAGCATTAATTTAACTTCTTCAAATCCCTATGTATATATGCAAGTAGAAACTAATGATCCAGCAGCAGAGGTATTTATACCAAATAGTAAAGTCATTGATGGAGGATACTTTTTAAAATTAGATAGTGATAAAAATGATACAATTCCAATTAGTGTTATTCCGGCTAATGGGGATACAGGTGCTCAGGCATTGCATAATATAAACATTAACTGGCAGATTACAGAGGCAACTCTAGACAAGTTAGAGGTTACTGGAGGCAAATTAACAAAATCTTATGAGAAAAATATAAAGGATTATTATCTTATACCTGATTCCTTTGATTCTAATGTAAGTTTAAATTTTATTCCAGGAACAGCAAGTAATGTTGAAGTTTGTTTAAATAGAATTGATTCTAAGCCTATTGGAGTTACAAATAATACTGTAGAAGTAGACCCTTCAAAAGTACATCAGGTTATATTTAAGGCTACTTCTTTAGATGGATTTACAAATAGTTATTCTGTTGTAATTAAGAGGCCAGATTCCGAGGATACATCAGATGATTATGAGAAGGCAAAGGAAAAAGCTTCAACAATATTAAAGAAGGCTATTGATGGATGGAAAAATAAACAAAAAGGTAAAATGAATAAAAATTATTGGCAAACATTTGCTATGACTAATGCTAATGAAAGCCTAGATGGATACTACGTATATGATGTAACAACGCATGACTTAAATCAAGCTACGGATTATGCCGCTAGTATTTTAGAACTAACTATGATTGGAGAAAATCCTTATAATTATGGTGGTGTAAACTATGTAGAAGGACTTAAAAATCTTAAAGGTGAAGATGGGTCTTACGGACCTTATGCCTGTAATATTTGGGCATTATATGCGCTTGATGCTGCAGGATGTTATGATGAGGATTTAGTTAAGACTGTAGCTGGCAAAGCATGTAGTAAGGATTTTGATTTAGATATGCGTGGTTGGGCTCTTGCAGCAATTCAAAACCATTTAGATGTGGAGGGAGTTGCTGAAAAAAGCACAATAGCTATTGAACGTATGAAACTAAGTCAAGATGGTTCTGGTACAGATAAGGTAGCCTTTGAAAACCCATTCTATGCCAATAGTAACCTTTCTAGTCATGCTTGTGTAATAATGGGACTTACTGCTGCAGGAATTAATATAGAAGATGAAGATTGGAAAGTAGATGGAGTTTCTCCATTAGATTTAATAGAGAAACGTCAAGATGAGAATGGAGCATTTGCATTTAAAGAAACAGATCAAGAGACTGACTATAATACACAAGTTATTATGGCCCTAGGAGGAGTTATTAATAGAGATAATGTTTGGACAGCTCAAATTCTTACTTTAGATAAGGTAGAGAAACTTTTAGCAAAAGCAAAGGAAATTAAAACAAATCCAATACTTCAAAAGCAAATAGATGCACAAAGAGAAAAGCTGGAAGAATTATATAATAAAAACTCTGGTAATGCCCTTGGCATGGGAGAAGATTATTATGCTTTATATGATTTAGTAGGTTTAGCTGATGAAAGTTGGAAACCTAACACCTTCATGGGGACAGAGGAAGAAAAGAAGGAAGTAGAGGATGTTATAAAGCAAATTGAAGAAATTTCAGATATAGAAAAGTTAACTTATGCAGATAAAGCTAAAGTAGAGTCTGCAAAAAGTGCTTACGATAGATTAAAACGTGTTCGTGTTCCAGGAAAAGAAGTTGGAATGACATTATTACAACATTATGTAAATAATAGTTATGTTTTAGATGAGGCTATTGCTTTCATTGAAAGTGAAGAAAAGCTACATAAGGAAGATGCAGAGAAGTTAACTAATGAAATTTTAAAGTATAAGGATATAGATTCTATTAACATAGAAGATAAAGATAACATTATGGACTTAAAGCAGAAGGTTGATGGCTTAGGTGAAGAAGTTTCTAAGTGGATTTCAGGCGAAACAGTACAGACTTTAAATGAAGCTGTTAATCGTGTTATTAATTTAGAAGTAGCAACTCCAGTTATTACGGAAATTAAGAAATTAGAAGAGGGAGTTACTATCTTAGATGGACCTTTCTTGAAGGAAGTAAGAGCTATGTATGAAGCATTAACTAAAGACCAAAAAGCTTTAGTTAAAAATTATTCCGTACTGGTAAGTTCAGAAAAGGAGTTTAATAAGCTTCAGATTGAAAATATAATAAATCAAATTAAGGAATTACCAGAACCAAGTAGTTTAAAGAAAATACTTGATGGAAAAGCAGAAGAAATTACAATTACTCCAAAACAAATTGAACAAATTGCAAAAGTAAAAGCTGCATATGATGCTTTAACACCAGAGCAACAAGCTGCTATTGAAGCAATGGAAAATGGAGAGGCCTTAGTGACAAAATTATCAAAGGATGTACTCATAGCTGAGGAATATGAAGGTTATATAGAAGCATACTTAGAGCCATTAGTTGAAAAAATTAAAAACTTTAATATTCCAATGAATGCAAATCAAGTAAGCTATGCAAAGGAAATTCTTGATGCATATAACAAAAATGAAAATGCAAAGACATACTTAGATAGTATATCTGGAATAAAGGATAAAATCACTGGTATTAAAAAGGGTGTCGAAGAATGGAACGAAGCATTAAAAAAAGCTGATTCTGTTAAGAAATATTTTACTGAAGCAACTGAGAATGCAGATGAAAATTTAGTTTCAAGAGATACCATACAAGGTATTAAACTAGCATTAGAAAAATTTGAAGAGTTGAAAAAAAGTTCAGAAAGTGCAGCAAGTATTTTAGAAAATGAAGTGGATAGTTTAGAAAGATTAAAAGAAAAAATCTATGCAAAGAAAAAGCAAATTAATGAAGATAACAAGGTAGCTAGAATTTCAGGCGATATTCCATGGGATG
Organism: Clostridium sp. UBA4395; assembly: GCF_002390995.1. Taxonomy (NCBI): domain Bacteria; kingdom Bacillati; phylum Bacillota; class Clostridia; order Eubacteriales; family Clostridiaceae; genus Clostridium; species Clostridium sp. UBA4395. The sequence goes on along the minus strand of NZ_DGRF01000094.1, from coordinate 30,016 downwards.
TAGAATTAGAAATCAAGGAAGTAGAAGGTAAAAACTATGATGCGTTAAAGAGTTATTTATCTAAATATAAGGATGCTTCAATGGTTAAAGCAGTAAGTGTTAATAGCCTTGAAATAATGTCCGATGGAAGATTAAAGAAGTACATTCCTGAAAAAGATTACATTGCTACTTTATTTACTCATGAAGATTTTGCAAATAAAAATGTTTTTTTAGCTATGTTATCAAAGGATGGAGTGAATATTTTAAATAGTAGTGTATCAGGTAGTGATGTTACCTTTACTATGGATGGTAGTAGCGGAGAATATGCAATAGGTGTCAAAGTTGTTAAAACAGTAGAGCAATCTAATGAGGATACAATTGATGGTAATAAAGAAGGGGATATAAATAAAAACGGTGCAGATAAACAAGGGTATGTAAATAAGAACGGTGCAGATAAACAAGGAAAGACAACTACCTCGCAGCCATCAGATAAAGGTAAAAATGTAAGTAATAGTTCTGGAAAAACTTCATCAGCACCTAAAACAGGAGATGTTTTACCACAAAAGATGGGAATTATGCTTCTTTTAATTGCTATAGGAAGCAGTATATTTATTACAGCAAAAAAATGCAAGACTAATACTAGGTAGGTTTTTATAGAATTGAGGTTGAAAAAATGAAGTATAAGAAAAAAGATAGAATTAAAAAGTTAACGGCAGTTCTTTTGCTTCTATTTATGACAGTTACTACTTTTCTGGGAAATTGTAAACCTGTTTGGGCAGATTCAGAAGAGGGTATTGTAACAGTTACCGTTGAGAGATTTTCAATAGGTAAAGGATATGTAGTTGAGCCTAGTATGATATCAATAAAAGAAGGGGAAAACTATGCTTCTCTATTGAAGAGATTCTTAAATTCACAGGGATATGGGTATGATATTCCTGATACTCAATATGGTGCATATTTAGCTTCTATTCATAATGCAGATTCAAAAGATATGAAGTTAAATATTCCTAATTCCATATTAAAGATGGCTAGGGCAAATGGAGATTTTATATTAAATAATAATTTGACTAATGCTTATACACCAAAGCTATCAGAGTTTTCCTATACAGGAACTTCTGGATGGGTATATTCTATTAACAATGAATTTCCTGGCGTAGGAATTGGTAATATGTATCCTAAAAATGGTGATGTATGTAGGTTACAGTTTACTATTTATGGAACAGGAGCGGACGTAAGTGGTAAAGACGTAACTAATGGGAAAGTTTATTACACGCCAGCTGATAGAAGTAAATTATTATGTAAGGTAGCAGCAATAAATCAAGCAAAGGATCTTTGGTTTACTATAGATGGATGTGAAGCCGCTTATGATAAAGCTATGAAGGTTTTAAATAACTTTGATGCAACTCAAGAAGAAGTGAATACAGCATTAAGCGCGTTTCCTTCTATGGAAGCTGTTTATCCTAAATCTGTAGCGTTATCAGACAGTAATCTATCTATAGATATAGATGAAAAAGATAAGCAACTTAAAGCATCTCTTTATCCTGAGAATACTACTTTTAGTAAATTAGTATGGAAGTCTTCGGATGAAAGAGTGTTACAGGTAGATGGGGAAGGAAAGCTTTTACCAATTTCAGTGGGTGAGGTTGATATTACAGCAAGTACAATAAATGGATATAGTGCTACATGCCATGTTACAGTAAAGAATCGACCATTAACTGAAATTGTATTAAATAAGTCAAGTTTTTCTTGTGAAAGAGATGATACATTTCAATTAAAAGTAGTAGAATGGATACCTGAAAACACTACGGATGATAAAAATGTAACCTGGGCAACTAGTGATGAAAAAGTTGCTACAATATCTGAAAATGGATATGTTGTTGCTAAAAAATCAGGTGAAGTAGATATTAAAGCTACAACAAAAACTGGAATTAATGCCATATGTCATGTCACTGTAGGAAATAGTAAAGAATTAGCAGCAGCTATGGAAAAGAAAATTTCTCAACTTCCAAATTATGCTGATATGAAAATAAAAGATGTTAAGGGAGTTTATGCGCTTAGAGATGAGTTTGAATCTTTAAAAGATGAAAGTAAAGCCTACATTTCTGAGACTATAATAAGTAAACTAAAAGCTTGTATAGAAAAAGCTGATATATTAACTGTAATTTCTAAAATTAATAATTTGCCGTCTATGTCTGTTCTTAGGCTTGAGGATGAAAGTAAGGTGCAAGAAGCAAGGACATATTATGATGCTTTAAGTAGTAAAAATCAAAAGCTTGTTGGAAGACCTTATATAAACAGACTTTGTAAGGCTGAAAATCGTCTAAAAGATTTAAAGAAAGAAGCAAAAGATGTAGAGGATAAGATGATAAAATTACCTGACAAAGCAACAATGGCTGATATTGACTTAGTTATTTCTGTTAGAAATGCTTATGAAGGTGAGCTTAGCCACGCACAAAAAAGTATTATTTCAGAAGAAGCTAAAAATAAGTTAGCTCATGTAATAAGCACTTTGCAAGCATCAATTACAAGGTTCATAGATGCAGTAGATACTAGTAAAGAGGTTGATATTAATTCAAAAGAAATTCAAGAATTCCTTAAAGCTATAGTTTTTTATGAGGATATGGAAGGAATAATGGAAGTTCCAGAGGAGTCAAAAATTAAAGTTGATGCTACAAAAAAATGGATTGAACAAGCTATTCATACTTGTGAAGATATTACTGTAGAAAGCCCTTGGTATATAAGAACCAAAGTATCAGATATAAATGGAAAAGCAGGGCTTCTTAAACATATAAAAAAGGCTTATGATTCTTCTAAAGCATCTATAGTTTTTGCAAAAGAGATTAGTTATGAGGATATCAGAAATAAATCTGATTATTCTCAAGAGAAGAGCGTGGCAATTACCTTTAAGTTACCAATAGAATATGATTCTATGGAAAATTCAAAGGTATTTATGGTTAAAAATGGAAAAATTAAGGAGTTAGATGCAGCTCATAATTCTGAAAGTAATAGTATGACTGTTCATTCCCGCTCCATTGGAAAATTGATTTTAGCTGATGTACCAGTAGCTATAAAAGATATTTCTATTTCTTCTACAGCACAAGTAGAAAAAGGTGGAACTACATCTTTAAAAGCCCATAAGCTACCTGAAAGTGCTACAGAACCTCTAGAAATCAGATGGAAGTCATCTAATAATAATATAGCTACTGTAGATAATAATGGTGTAGTTACTGGAATTAGTGAAGGTACTGTAACAATTACAGCTTCTTTAGCTAGTAATTCGCGTATTAAAGCCCAATGTAAGGTGGCAGTAGTTACAAAGGCAAACTCTCTTTCTAAAAGTGTTGAAGAAATTTTAAATGATACTAGAGGATACATTCTTTCTATTGATAAAAATCCTGCAAAGGGTAGTGAATGGTTTGTAATAGGTTTAGCAAGAGGTGGAATGGACATAAATAGTGATTATTTTAATACTTATTACAATCATATGGTAAATTACTTAAAAGAGAAGGATGGAAAGCTAACAGATACAGTTAAATATACTGAATACTCTAAAACTATTGTTGCTATGACTGCCATAGGAAAAGATGCTAGGAATATTGGAGGATATAATTTACTTGCTAACTTAGCTGACTTTAATGAGATTAAAAAGCAAGGAATTAATGGACCAATATGGGCTCTTATTGCTTTAAAAACAAATCCAGATTATGTTATTCCTGAAGTTTCTGGAGTATCGAAGCAGACCACAGAAGAAGTATTAATAGATTATATTCTTTCGGATCAAAAAAGTGATGGAGGATGGAATTTATCAGGAAAATCAGGTGATGTTGATTTAACAGGAATGGCATTACAAGCTCTTGCGCCTTATTACAATAAAGAAGGAAGAGAAAAGGTAACTATAGCAATAAATAAAGCACTTTCATTTTTAAGCAAAAATCAGCTAAAAAATGGAGGATTTGCTACTAGTGGTGTAGAGACTTCAGAATCTAATGCTCAAGTTATTACTGCTCTTTGTGCTCTTGAAATTAATCCAGAGACAGATAATAGATTTATTAAAAATGGTTATTGGTCAGTGGAAAATATACTTAAATATCATATACCAGGTAGTGGGTTCATGCATGTAAAAGCTGAAGCAGGTAATAATGGGGGTGCTGAAGCAGGTAAAGTTGATGGAATGGCAACAGAACAAGCTTATTATGCGTTAGTTGCTTATAGCAGATTTAAAAATGAAAAAACTCCTTTATATGACATGTCAGATTTATCCATAAAAGTTGGTGGTAGTGGAGATAATTCAGGTACGGGAATTAACAATAAGAATCCTGAAACAGAAGTAAATAAAGTTGAGAACAATATCTCCAGTATTTTAAGTAAAGCCATAAAGGGAAAAAGAGTTTCTAAAGTTTCCAAAACTATTAATAGTGCAAAGAAAAATCATAAGAAAAGTGTAAATAAAAACACTAAAAAGGATTCCAAGGCAGATGAAGAAGGTTGGAATTTTAAAGGTGAAGAGTATGAAGGCAGTAAGGGTTCTTTAGATGCTAGATTAGAAGGAAAAGCAAATGAAACTGAAGGTATAAAAGAATATTTACCCTATGCCCTTTGTATTTTGTGCGGAGTTACAGTTGTAGGTGTATGTATTTATTTTAAAAAGAAAAAGTAATAATTTTAAAATGACGCTGATTCTCATATATAGAATTATGGGAATTGCTCGTTAAAATGTAGTTTTATATGTAGGAAATATGCTGAACATTAGTGTATTTCTTACATATAATTCATTTTCGCAAGGAGGAAAATAATATGCGCAAAACTTGGTTAAAAATAATTGCGTTATTAATATGTATAGTTTTTTTTATTACTGGTTGTGGTAAAGCTAATAGCACTCATAACAAAGACAAGCAGGGCATAACAGTACCAGAAAAAAATATTTTATCGGAAGATGGCATAGTATCGGAGGACATTATGCTAGGAATAGCTGGAATAGATAAGGTTTTTTCCTTTGAAGGAATGGATAGTAATGGGATTAAGTACACTTGGTTTTATAGTGGAAAGAAAGTCCAAAATCCTATAGAGCAAAAGCTGAAAGTAGAATTTTCTAAAGAAAATTTAGATGATATAAAAATTGCAGCTAATAATGCTACAGTTGGACTAGAAATGAAATTTGAGAAAATGCAGTTGGCAGCTCCAGTACAATTAAGCATTATACTTACTGAAAAGTGGGATGCTGATAAGATTTTGTTTTGTAAGTATATAGATGATAAAGTTAAAAAAATTGAGGATGTTGAGATTGAAACCACTGATAATGAAGGAAAAGAATGTACTAAGTTAACTTTTCAAGTTACAGAGGCTGAGGGTACTTATTATTTATTAGGTGGTAAGACAAAAAAGAAACTAGATAAAGAAGTAAAAAGTGAGGTAAATTTACAACAAGGGAAAAGGGAAAACTCAAAAGAACAGGCTAGTGTAAGTGAAAAATCTGATGATAAAATAAATAGTTCTTCAGGGGATAATTCTTCTCAAAAGCCTACTTGTACAATATCCATTGAATGTGGAACAATTTTAAATAATCGCAATGATTTAAACAAAAATAAAGCTGATTTTGTTCCATCTAATGGTTGGATTTTAGGAAGCAAAACTGTGGAATTTACTCCAGGAGAAACGGTTTATGATATTCTTGGAAGAGTATGCAAGGAATCTAATATACAAATGGAGGCAAGCTTTACGCCTATGTATAGTTCCTATTATGTAGAAGGTATAAATCAACTTTATGAATTTGACTGTGGGAGTTTATCAGGTTGGATGTATAGGGTAAATGGTTGGTATCCTAATTATGGATGTTCTAAATATGAAGTAAATGATGGAGATAATATTGAGTGGAAGTATACTTGTGACTTAGGAAGAGATATTGGAGGATATATAGGTGAATAATATGGAAGAAGAGAAAAGGGACATATTTGCATCTTATCATCCTATAGTTAATTTTCTTTTCTTTTCATTAGTTTTAGGAATAACTATGTTTTCACAGCATCCTATGGTTTTGATTATTTCATTTTTAGCAGCATCATCTTATGCTGTTCTTTTAAAGGGATTAAAGAAGGTAGCAAAGTTCAATTTTTTATTTACTCTTCCAGCTATGGTAATAGTAGCTTTTGTTAATCCTGCATTTAATCATTATGGTGTAACACCATTGTTTTATTTAAAGACAGGAGCAGTTACTTTAGAAGCTGTTGTTTATGGAGTAGTATTAGCATGTAATTTATTTATAATTATACTTTGGTTTACATGCTATAACGAAATAATGACTAGTGACAAGTTTATTTATCTATTTGGACGTATAATTCCAGCAATGTCCCTAGTATTGTCTATGGCTTTACGATTTGTTCCTAAATTTATTGAGCAAGTTAAAGAAATTAGAAATGGACAAAAATGCGTTGGAAGGGACATTAAGAATGGTAGTTTTATAAAAAAAATAAAATATGGAATTAAAATTATTTCTATTTTAGTTACATGGTCATTAGAGGATGCCATCGAAACCTCAGATTCCATGAAGGCAAGAGGCTATGGATTAAAAGGAAGAACAGCTTTTTCTTTATATAAACTAGATAAAAGGGATAAAATAATGATCACAATTCTAGGAATGTTGTTTTTAATATTTTGCCAAGGGATGAAAGCAGGATATACCAATGCAATATATGATCCTATGATTAAAATAGGTGGCATGACATTGTCTGTAGGTGTAATTTTCACCTGGTTAGCATTTGCAACCATATGTTTTATACCATGTATTTTGCAAGGTCATGAGGCCATATTATGGAAAAAGCTGCATGTAAAAATAGAGGAAGAAAGAAATATTCCGTCTTATTTATATACATTGATGGGAGAAGAGAGGATAGGTGATAAAGAACATGGAAGATAAGAATTGTATTATAGAAATTAAAGATCTTACTTTTTCTTATCCGTTGCAGCAATATGCTTCTCTAAATAATATTAATTTGTCCATTGAAGAAGGTGAATTTATAGTATTTTGCGGGAAAAGTGGTTGTGGAAAAAGTACTCTTTTACGCCATTTAAAATCAGTACTAGAACCTCATGGAAAAAGGTGTGGTAAAGTGCTATATTATAGCACACAATTATCTCAGGTATCTGAAAGAACGCAAAGTGCAGAGATTGGATTTGTATTACAAAATCCAGATAATCAAATAGTAACGGATAAGGTATGGCATGAATTAGCCTTTGGCTTAGAAAGCTTAGGGTATGATACCCAAACCATTAGACTTAGAGTAGCTGAAATGGCATCATATTTTGGAATACAACAATGGTTTATGAGAGATGTTAGAGAACTTTCCGGTGGACAAAAGCAACTATTAAATTTAGCCTCAATTATGGCAATGCATCCAAAAGTATTAATATTAGATGAACCAACTTCACAGCTTGACCCAATTGCTGCTTCAGATTTTTTAGAAACTGTTAAGAAAATAAATAGGGATATAGGAACAACGATTATACTGACAGAGCATCGTTTAGAGGATGTAATTCCCTTTGCAGATAGGGTATACGTTATGGAGAATGGACAAATATTAACTGAGGGTACTCCTAGAGAGATTGGAGAAAGATTAAAAGAACTTAACAATGATATGTTTGTATCCATGCCAACGCCAATGCAAATTTATACAGGAGTAAATAATGATTACATATGTCCATTGACGGTAAGAGAAGGAAGAAGATGGATAGATAATATAGTAAAGAATAAGAAGAGTATTGATTTGAAAAAAATAGAAGAAACAAGAGTATCAAGAAATAGTATAAAGATGAAAAGTAATATAGAAATTCCCGCTATAAAGGTAAAGGATGTATGGTTTAGATATGGTAAAGATATGGCAGACGTTGTAAAGGATTTGTCAATGGAAGTCAAGACAGGTGAGTTTTTTGCATTGTTAGGGGGAAATGGAACGGGGAAGAGTACAACACTTAGTATGTTAGCACGTATAAGGTTCCCATATAGGGGGAAAATATGGTTAGATGGAAAAGCATTAGAAAAATATACAGATAATGAGCTTTATAATGGATTTTTAGGAGTATTACCTCAAAATCCTCAAAGTTTATTTGTGAAAAATACAGTAGAAGAAGATTTGTATGAGATGATTGATGGAAGAAAACAACGTAAAAGTGATGCTTATCCAATTGATATGAAAAAGGAAGATGTAATAAAAGGGATAATATCTTTGACTAAACTAGAAGGATTAATGAATCGTCACCCCTATGATTTAAGTGGTGGAGAGCAGCAAAGACTTGCCCTTGCAAAGGTACTTTTATTAAGACCTAAAATTCTTTTAATGGACGAACCTACTAAGGGCCTTGATAATTACTACAAACAAGAATTCGGGAAAATACTAAAAAAACTTACAGAACATGGGGTTACAATTTTGCTCATATCCCATGATGTGGAATTTTGTGCACAATATGCAGATAGGGTAGGGTTATTCTTTGAAGGACATATAGTGTCAACTTCTACGGCAAAAGAGTTTTTTGCAGGAAATAGTTTTTATACTACAGCTGCCAATAGAATGGCTAGAAAGCATTATCCAGAGGCAGTTACTGTAAAGGATGTGATAGAGTGCTTAGGGAAAAAGTTATAGATGAATTTTTAGACATGTTTCTAGAAAATAAAAATAAAGTAGAAGTTGATATAGATTTTTGGAAAGAAGATAAGAAAAATATCAAAGAGGTATTAAAGAACAACATTTTCGAAGAAGGAATAAGAATTTCTAAGGAAGAAAAGAGAAAAATCCCCAAACGTACGTGGGTTGCAATGTTTTTAATATTAGTAATGATTCCAATTACTGTGTGGATAGGAATTACATATTTAAATGATAGAAAGTATTTGTTTATTAGTTTAGTTATAGTGATTTATTCCACAATTCCTTTTTTTATGATATTTGAAAGTCATAAGCCAAAGGCTAGAGAATTAGTTATAATAGCTACATTGTCAGCCGTTGCAGTGGCTGGTAGAGGCGCATTTTTTATGCTTCCCAGTTTTAAACCAGTAGCAGCTATAGTGATTATATCTGCCGTTTGCTTTGGAGGAGAATCAGGTTTTTTAGTAGGAGCCGTATCAATGATTGTATCAAATATGTTTATGGGGCAGGGTCCATGGTCTCCATGGCAAATGTTCGCCATGGGTATAATTGGATTTATTGCTGGAATTTTATTTAATAAAGGCTGGTTAAAAGCAAGTAGAGGTTCTTTGTGTATATATGGTTTTTGGTCTGTATTTATTATATATGGAGGAATAATGAATCCTGCCTCTTTAGTAATGATGTCTAAAAGAATTACTTGGAAAGGGTTATTAGCTGTATACATTTCAGGAGTTCCTGTCGATTTGGTACATGCTACAGCTACTGTTATCTTTTTATGGATTATAAGTAAGCCTATGATTGAAAAGCTAGAGAGAATTAAGGTTAAATATGGATTGATTGAAGGAGAAGATACTAAATGAAGAGAGAAGAAATATCTAAAAAAGCTAACAAAGAGAACAGTAAAGCTAAAGATATGAAAAAGAAGAATAATAGAATATTAAATATTATTATGATTTTTGCTATATGCATTATAGTTTATGGAATATGGAGTGTAATATATTTAAAGACACAATATAAAAAAGCAGGAGAAGAATATGAAAAGTTACGTAAAACAATGAGTATATCCTCTGAAGAAAATTTACTCGATAAAGATGCACCTAATTTAAATATAGATTTAAAACAATTAAAGAAAGAAAATCCAGATACTATTGGGTGGATTTATTATCCATGTCTTAATATCAATTATCCAATTATGAAAGATGAGGATAATACTTACTATATTAAACATACATTCTCAGGGGATAAAAATGATATAGGAAGTATTTTTTTGGACTGCATGGCAAGTGAAGACTTTACTGATGACAATACTTTTTTATATGGACATAATGCAATGGATGGCTCTATGTTGGGCAGTTTAAAAGATATAAGAGAAGTGGGGGTAGTTGAGAAAAATCCTTATTTTTGGATATATACCGAGAATGGATGGCAAAAGTACAGCATATTTTCCTATCATGATGCTAAGAAAACAGATAATACTTTTAAAATAAAATTTGATAATGAAGAAGAGCATAAGGCATTTTTAGAGCACATAGTAGAGCTATCAGAAGAAAAAATAGATGTTAAAGTTTCAGAAAAAGATAAAATTGTAACACTAGCTACATGTACAAGTAACTCATCTATACGATTTGTAGTCCATGGAGTAGAAATAAAGTAAAACTGAGTAAAAACTTCATTTGATTCAAAGAACTATGTTTATGTGACTCTGTGTTAGTGTTTGTATAGTCCATAGTGATTATTCTCTGTGTATGTATTTTTTATAGATTAAATCATAACACAGAATAATCCACTATGGTTTTTTTATTGGTTCAATTTCAATATACAACTAGTCCATAATTTTCATATGTGAAATAACGTGAAATAAAGAAAATAAATTTAACATAATTTTAGAATAACTAGATAATTATGTATAAAATGTATTATAATTATTTAAATAAGATAGTAAGGGTATATGGAGGACCTTAATATGGAAATAGTAGAAATAAAAATTTCAAACTACGAGGATATTTTTAAACTAGGGACTTCTACCCCTGGAATGAGTCTTGGAGGTCTATGGGATGGGAGAAAAGAGAGGATTTAAATTACTATAATTTAAGCTTTAATAAAGAAAATTAATTTAGTTGGGGGATTAATATGGAGAAGAAGATAAAATTGATTATAACTGATTTAGATCGGACCCTTTTAAGGACGGATAAAAGTATTTCTAACTATAGCTTAGATGTTATAAGAAGATGTAAGGAGCAAGGAATATTTATTGCTATAGCTACAGCCCGTTCAGAGCAAGCTGCTGCAAATTATATTAAATTAATTGATCCTGATATTGTAATTTCTAATGGGGGAGCATTAGCAAAGTGCAAAGATGAAGTTATTTATAAATGTATGCTATCAGCACAGGTATCTGATTCCCTAATTAAAGATTGTGTGATGAGTTCAAATATTGGTGAAATAACTGTTGAAACTGAAAGTGGATATTATAGCAATAGTGAAGAGATAAATAAATTCGGTGAAGATTATACTCATGCTAAATATAATGATTATTCCAAGTCGCTAAAATGTATGACATATAAAATAACTGTGGAGGTTTTCGAAAGTAAAGCTGCAGAGGAGCTGGCTTCTAAGTATCCACAATGTAGTTTTCTAACTTACGTTGGAGAAGATTGGTGTAGATTTGCTCATAGAGATGCCACAAAAATTAATGCCATTAATGAAATCGTTAAGTATTTAAATATTAACCTAGAAGAGGTAGCTGCATTTGGTGATGATATTAATGACCTAGGAATGATAAAACATTGTGGACAAGGTATAGCAGTATCAAATGCAATTAAAGAAATTTTAGAATGTGCATCACATATTACAGGAAGTAATGATGAGGATGGTGTAGCAGCTTATATTAGAGAAAATTTCTTATAATAAATTCATTAAGGGGGTGCTTTAACATGAAAAAGAAACTAAAACTTATATCAATATGTTTAATATCTATTCTTTGTTTAACAGCTTGTTCAAAGGTAAATGAAAATCTAGAAGTAAAGGCTTTGAAAAAAAGTGTAATACCAATAAGTACAGTGGAAGCTGGTAATGGTTTTGAAGATTTAATGCCACTTAAGGATATATTAAAAGATAAGAAGATAGTTGCTATGGGGGAAGCAACTCATGGCACTAGTGAATTTTTTAAAATGAAGCATAGATTCTTTGAATTTTTAGTAGAAGATATGGACTATAGAGTATTTGCTATGGAATGTGACGGGGGTGGCGGACAAGTCATAAATGATTATATTTTAAATGATAAAGGTAGTTTAGAAGAGGCTTTAGAAGCTACTAAATTTGCTGTATGGAGAACAGAAGAAGTAGAAGACATGATAAAGTGGATGAAGGAATACAATGATGAGCCATCTCATAAAGAAAAGATTAGATTTTATGGATTTGATATGCAGGGGATAACAGACACACTTCCCAGGCTCAGTTTCTATCTAGATTCTATTGATAAAGAAGTAAAAACTTATGTGGAAGAAATGATTCAGCCCTTATATAAAGATCAAATGAATATAAAAAATTATTCAACGCAGGAAATGAAAAATCTAAAGACTCAATTAAATGAAGTAAAGGTAAAACTTCAAGTAAATAAAGAGAAATATATTGCAGATAACTTAAAAAGCAGCTATGAAATGGCGTTATGGAACTTAGATTTAGTAATTCAATTTATTGACTATTACTACACAAGCAATGGCATAGAATCTATAACTATTAGCAATTCGAACTTAAGAGATAAATATATGGCTGATAATGTTAAATGGATACAAGAACATGAAAAAGAACAAGGTAATGATACGATTATGTTATGGGCGCACAATTTACATGTTTCTCATATTGATGAGGAGTATATATATATGGGAAAAAGACTTAAGGACAAATATGAAGATGAGTATTATTCTATAGGATTTGAGTTCTCAAGGGGGGATTTTACTTCACATGGTGAAAGCTCTGGAATTTATGAAGCATTTCATATAGATAATAATGACCCTAATTACTTATGTTATTCTTTTGATAAAACAAAGATACCTATTTCGTTTTTAGATTTCAAATCTGCTTCTACAAACAATGTTGTATCTGAATTTTTATCAAACAGACAATATATTCATGTATTTGGAGATAATTATTTAGGTAGTGAAGTATCACATTCTTTTATGTATTCACCTAGAAACTTATTTGATGGATTAATATATATAAAAGAAACTACAGAGTCTAAGCTCGTAGACTAAAATAATAGCTTAATGGGGGATATGAATATGAAAATGAAACTAAAACTTATATCAACGTGTTTAATCTCTATTCTTTGTTTAACTGCTTGTTCAAAGGTAAATGAAAATCCAGAAGTAAAGGATTTGAAAAAAAGTGTAATACCAATAAGTACAGTAGAAGCTGGTAATGGCTTTAAAGATTTAATGCCGCTTAAGGACATATTAAAAGATAAGAAGATAATTGCTATGGGGGAGGCAACTCATGGCACTAGTGAATTCTTTAAAATGAAACATAGATTCTTTGAGTTTTTAGTAGAAGAAATGGACTATAGAGTATTTGCTATGGAATGTGACGGGGGTGGCGGACAAGTCATAAATGATTATATTTTAAATGATAAAGGTAGTTTAGAAGAGGCTTTAGAAGCTACTAAATTTGCTGTATGGAGAACAGAAGAAGTAAAAAACATGATAAAGTGGATGAAGGAATATAATGATAATCCATCTCATAAAGAAAAAATTAAATTTTATGGATTTGATATGCAGGGGATAGTAGATACACTTCCTAAACTTAGTTATTATTTAGGGGAACTAGACAAAGAGCTACAGACTAAGGCAGAAGAAGATACTCTTAACACAATTTATAGAAACGATATTAAAGCTCTTACAAATGAACAACTTGATAGTATTCTATTAAATATAAATGAAATTAAGAAAGATATGGAGAATGAAAAAGAAAAGTATTTAAATAACAACTTACAGAATGAGTATGAGTTAGCTATATGGAATCTAAACCTTGTATCCCAATGTGCAGAATATAGCATAGAAGTTAATAAAAGTGTAAATCCTATGATTCAATCAGTAGCACCAAGTAATTTACGAGATAAATATATGGCTGATAATGTTAAATGGATACAAGAGCATGAAGGTAAATTAGGAAATGATAAAGTTATGCTATGGGCGCACAATGTACATGTATCATATATGGATGATATTTATAAATATATGGGTAAAAATTTAAAGGAAATGTATGGAGATGAATATTATTCTATAGGCTTTGAACTTTCTAGAGGAAGCTTTAATACAATTGATATGTCTACTGGGACTTCGACAAGATTTGATATAGATAATAATGGCCCTGAATATTTAGCATACAAATTTGATAAAACCCAGATACCTATATCATTTTTAGACTTTAATTCAGCCTCTAAAAGTAAAAAAATATCAGAAATATTATCGGAGAGTCAAAGTTTTAATCATAATGGTGGATTTTATGATGATGAAAATACTCCAAGAAGCTTTCAATATATACCTAAAAACTTATTTGATGGATTAATATATATAAAAGAAACTACAGAGTCTAAGCTCGTAAACTAAAATAATAGCTTAATGGGGGATATGAATATGAAAATGAAACTAAGACTTATATCAATTGTTTTATTATCCATTCTTTGTTTAACAGCTTGTTCAAAGGTAAATGAAAATCCAGAAGTAAAGGCTTTGAAAAAAAGTGTAATACCAATAAGTACAGTAGAAGCTGGTAATGGTTTTGAAGATTTAATGCCACTTAAGGATATATTAAAAGATAAGAAGATAGTTGCTATGGGGGAAGCAACTCATGGCACTAGTGAATTTTTTAAAATGAAGCATAGATTCTTTGAATTTTTAGTAGAAGATATGGACTATAGAGTATTTGCTATGGAATGTGATGGTGGAGCTGGACAAGTTATAAATGACTATATTTTAAAAGGGGAAGGTAACATAGAAGATTCTTTACCTGCATTATATAGAACAGAGGAAGTAAAAAACATGATAAAGTGGATGAAGGAATATAATGATGATCCATCTCATAAAGAAAAGATTAAATTCTATGGTATGGATATTTTTAATATAGTAGAGACACTTCCTAAACTTAGTTATTATTTAGGAAAACTAGATAAAGAGCTACAGACTAGGGTAGAAGATACTCTTAACACAATATATAGAAACGATATTAAAGCACTTACCAATGAACAACTTGATAGTATTCTATTAAATATAAATGAAATTAAGAAAGATATGGAGAATACAAAAGAAAAGTGCTTAAATAACAACTTACAGAATGAATATGAGCTAGCTATATGGAATCTAAACCTTGTATCTCAATGTGCAGAATATAGCATAGAAGTTAATAAAAGTGTAAATATATATGTTGAATCAGTAGCAACAAAGAATATACGAGATAAATATATGGCGGCCAATGTTAAATGGATACAAGAGCATGAAAGCAAATTAGGAAATGATAAAGTTATGTTATGGGCGCACAATAAACATGTATCATATATAGATGATATTTGTAAATATATGGGTAAAAATTTAAAGGAAATGTATGGAGATGAATATTACTCTATAGGTTTTGAGTTTTCTAGAGGAAGCTTTTATATATGGAATGCAGGCGATATTTATAGTAGGACTTTGACAAGATTAGATATAGATAATAATGGTCCTGAATATATATCATATAAGTTTGATAAAACCCAGGTACCTATTTCATTTTTAGACTTTAATTCAGCATCTAAAAGTGAAAAAATATCAGAAATGCTATCGAAGAATCAAACTTTTAATTATAGTGGTGGATTTTATGATGATGAAAATACTCCAAAAAGTTTTCAATATATACCTAAAAATTTATTTGATGGATTAATATATATAAAAGAAACTACACCTTCTAAAATACAATAAGCCATTAAAGTTTGTCAAAATTATTAAAATAAAAAAAGAGTAACAGCGTTAAGAGGATAATTTAGATGAAGAATAAAGATTTTATAAATATAAACTACCTTAAACATGGTAATAAAAAACAACAAAATTCTTATAAAGTACTTAAGGAGCTAGATATATTTAATGTTTTAAGAAAGTTTAATCCAATATTAGTAGGGACTATACCTATTAATATTGATATAGAAAACAGTGATTTAGATATAGTATGTGAAGTTTATGATTTTAAGGAATTTCAGAAGATAGTAGAAGATAGGTATTCTATGTTCAGTAAATTTCATATAAGTAATAATAGTACAGATAATGAGACAATATTAACTGTAAACTTTTATGTGGAGGATATTGAAATAGAAATATATGCTCAGTCATTGGATAGTTGTAAACAGAATGGTTATAGGCATATGGTAGTGGAAGATAGAATACTTAGATTAGGTGGAGAAAGAACTAGAGAAGAGGTTGTTATACTTAAGAAAAATGGATTGAAAACAGAACCGGCTTTTGCAAAACACTTAGGTTTAGATGGAAATCCATATGATGAGCTATTGAAATTAGAAGAATATAGTGATAAAAAGATTAAGGATATGTTAGATAATATTAGAAATAGTTAGTTAAATTTAGATATTCAGCAATAAACATTAAAAGAACTACTAAAACTTCTAATTTGAAGGTAAAACAATGGTTAGGGCTATAATTAATGGTTTGACATGAAAATTAGAAGGGTATAATATAATATTAACAATTGAATATTATGGAAGATGGGTTCGGTTATATTTTCCTATAACTGATTAAAAGAGAAGTTGGGTGAAAATCCCACACGGTCCCGCCGCTGTAAGAGAGGAGTTTTCTTCTAAGATGCCACTGTTTTTTATGGGAAGGCAGAAGAAAATAATGATACTTGAGTCAGAACACCTGCCTATTTTTTACGCTATAATTCTACGAGAGATGGAAGGGTGTGATTTAATCTATGATAGATAAGATTTAAGACCTTTTAGTTTTAGTAGCTAAGAGGTTTTTTAATTTACCATTAATAAAGCAATAAATTTAAATTATTAGTAAGGAGTGAGTGGATATGAAAAGAGCACAATTTGATAAGGAAAGTTTATTATTAGTTATATCAGAAATACCAAAGGTTTTAAAAAACCTAGATCATATTGTAGATAGGAATAATGAAAAACCAGATACTGCAGAAGGGAATTTTAAGGCGGAATTTACTAACTTTATAGAGCTTTTAGGAAAATATATGAGTAAATGCTTAGTGACTATAAGCGAGCCTTATAATGAAAATTTATATAGTGTAAGTATAGACAACTCAGTAGATGCTGGATTTTTACCACAAATATCATCTGAGTTTTATAACTATTTAAAAGGCTTTAAAAACTGTGAAGAAACTATAAAAAATGTATCCTATAATGAACTATATAAATTCTACGTGGATAACCATGATAACATAAATAAATTATATGACCATATGATAGAGTTTACTAACAAATTATAAAAAATAAACCGTACCCTAAAAGGTGCGGTTTATTTTTATAATTAAATCTTTATTTTAGTTAAAAAGTGAACTGAAGAATTCGCTAATCCAGCTAAATAGTTTATCAAAGAAGCCTGAATCCTTAAGTTCTTTTCCTAGAGCATCCATTTCATCTTTAAATTTAGATGCACTTTTGTCTAAGGTATCCTTAAGTTTAGAGTAGTCTAAGTCTAGGTCATTTATATTAGACATTAATGTAACCATATTGTTTTGAATGGTAGCACTTATATCTACATCATACTTTTTTTCAACTTTTTCAATAATTTCTTTAATTTCCTCTTCGTTAGAAGGTTTGTCTTTTATAACGGCTGTTTTAACTTCGTTGATAATTGCAGAAGCTTCTGTATCACCTATCTCTTCAGCTAAATCTAGGGATACATCTATTTCCTCTTGGGCTGCTTTTTTATTAGAGGTAGATAACTCACCACCCATTATATTCTCAGCACCAGCAAGGATTCCAGCAAGGGCTGATTCTCCAGTTACTTCAAAAGGAGCTGAGGCTGTAACCTCTGCATTCAATATTCCAGAAGTAATTAATGCATTTGCAAGCATATCATTAGTTACTAGTGTTAAGTTAGAAGAGTTTACTGTTACGCCATTTTCCTTTTGTAATAGCTTAACATAGGCACTAGAATACCATCCACCTGTAAAATTGGCTAATTCTTTTTCATCAAGACCAAATTGTTTTAGTGCCATTTTACTGTCTACATATATAGCTTCAATATTGTTTGGAGCTTTAAAGTACTTTCTTAATTGAGCTTCTTGACTATCACTTAAATCAGAACCAAAGCTTAGAATTTCACCACTTGGGTATTCACCGTGAATATCTGCAAAAGCAGTTGTAGGTATAGATATACATGTTAGAATACCTATAGTCATAGCTAATTTTTTTAAAAATTTCTTTGACATGTTAAATTCTCCTTATACTTAAAATGTAAGTAATACTATCTAATAATAAAATCTAGATAGTTACTTTATATATCTAATTATATATATTATATTTTATATTTATAGGATATAGAATAAATATTAATAAATTTGTAAGAAATGAAAAAAGTGAATTAACTGTAACATCTATGGAAATAAAACAATTTTAGTATTAGAATGGAATTATAGTTAAATTTTAAAATAAAGGTGGGATTTGGATGTATAAAAATCAAATAGAAGAGTATTTTCACAATCATAAAGATGAAATGTTAAATGACATATGCGATTTAATAAGAATAAGAAGTGATAGATCAGAGGCTAAAAAAGATATGCCTTTTGGAGAGGGTCCAGCAAAGGCTCTTAAGGCTGCTTTAGATTTAGCAGAAGGTATGGGATTTAAAACTACAAATTATGATAACTATGTAGGAGCTATTGATTTTAATAATAAAGAAAAGCAACTGGATATTTTAGCCCATCTAGATGTAGTACCGGTTAGTGATGATTGGACAGTTACAAAACCTTTTGAGCCAATAATAAAAGATAGTAAATTATATGGAAGAGGTTCAGCTGATGACAAGGGACCAGCATTAGCAGCTTTATATGCTTTAAAGGCTGTTAAAGACTTAAATATACCTTTAAGTAAAAATGTTCGTCTTATATTAGGAACAGATGAGGAATGTGGAAGTTCTGATATAGCATATTACTATAAAAAAGAGAAAGAAGCACCTATGACCTTTTCACCTGATGCAGACTTTCCTGTTATAAATATTGAAAAGGGAGGACTACATAGTCCCTTTGAAAGTAAGTTTGAAGAAGATAACAATTTACCAAGAGTAGTTTCTATGACAAGTGGAGTTAAGGTTAATGTAGTTCCAGACACTGCAATTGCAGTTGTGGAAGGCTTCTCAGAGGAAGAAATAAATAAATATTGTATAGATGCAGCAAAAAGCACAAATTTAAAATTCACCTTTGATAAAGACGGTGAAAGCTGGGTTATTAAGGCCAAGGGAGCAGGAGCACATGCGTCTACTCCTGAAAATGGAAATAATGCTCTTACAGGAATGTTACAGTTACTTACATCTATGCCATGCGCTAATAGTGAAGGATTTAAGAAGCTATGTGCTGTTAGTAAGTTATTCCCACATGGAGATTTCAAGGGGGAAGCTTGTGGTGTTAAGATGAGTGATGATTTATCTGGTGAATTAACTATAACTTTAAATATATTTAAATATACTACTTCAGAGTTAAGCGGAACCTTTGATTGTAGAGCGCCACTTTGTGCAACTAATGAAAATGTGCGTGATGTTTTAAGAGACAATATGGCAAAGGATAATATAATCTTATCTAGGGATGATATGTTCCCAGCTCATCATGTTGATGAAAACTCCGAGTTTATACAAACTCTTTTGAAATGTTATGAAGAATATAGTGGACAAAAGGGAGAATGTATAGCCATAGGAGGAGGTACCTATGTTCACCATATTAATAATGGAGTAGCTTTTGGATGTACAATGCCAGGTACTGATAATAATTTACATGGTGATGATGAGTTTGCAGTAGTAGATGAACTTCTACTTAGTGCTAAAATATTTACTCAAGTAATTATTGATCTATGTAAATAATATTTTAATTTAATAAGCCTAGTTAGGATAAGTAGAATAATAATTTCGTTTATCTTAGCTAGGCTATTTTATAGTAATTAAATAGACAAGAAGAGTATTAAATATTATCCCTATTATAACAGGGATTTAACCATGTTATAAAACAGCAAAATCTCTGAAACCCGCATGAAATAAAACAACTAGTTAACTAGTTATATAGTTTTATAGTTAAATAGGTTTATATGTAAATAGTTTCCTATATAAATATTTACATAGGAAACTATCTCACTTAATAAGTTTTGGGTTGTAATAAACTCTAGTTTCATTCCTTTAAAAGTACCTGGGGGGGACAAATTTTAAAAGGGAATCTTATGAAGCTAGAGTATGTATAGATAATATTGTTTATACTACAACCTAGACTATACCAGGTTGTAGCAATTATATTATATGTCAAAGAAGGATGTATATTATCTTCTACCTTCGCATACAGTTGGACCTTCAATTAAAGTTGCAAAATTGTATTTATGAGTATGATCATCTTCTTCAGTAGTTGTTCCTTTTACAAAGTGAACATGTCTTCCATTTCCAACAGGAATAGCTGGACCGGTTGTATCAGAAATTTCATGAAAGTGATTATAAAAATCAGTATTTGTTTCAAGTCTATGCACATGTGAATTTCCACTAGGAATGGCTTCTCCAGTTACACCAGCAAATCTATGATTATGAACAGAACAATCTGCACAAGCTAATTTTGTACTACCATTATATTCATGGACATGTCTTTGAACTCTATGTCTATTACATTCACTAGAAGGACTACTATTAGAATCAAAGCTAGAGCAATTGTTGTTATCATATTCATAATTATTATAATCAGAATAACACTCGAAATCATCGGAGTATTCAAAATCATTATTATTAAATCTATTACTCATTTATATTCCCCCTATGTCATAGCGGCATATTACATATTATGATTATTCTAATATATTGGTGACACCTTTATTATGATTTTTAAAAATATATTTTATTAAAAGATATATTTTTTTATAAAACCTTTTAGATAATATTTTAGAGTGAAATGTAGCATAATTAAGATATATATTTTATTTCATTAATACTTTTAAAGTTTGATTTAATATAAGTAGAAGTAGATATTAGTTAAGGGAGAGGAGGAGTAGATTTGAGTTCAATGATATATATACAGATTATAGGATTAATAATATTAATAATACTATCTAGCTTTTTCTCTGCATCGGAAACTGCCTTAATGTCTATTAGCAAGATAAGAGTTAGACATATGGTAGAGGAAAACATAAAGGGAGCTAATAAAGTTAAGGAGTTAACGGATAATCCTAGTAGCTTATTAGCATCAATTTTAGTTGGGAATAATATTGTAAATATAGCATCATCTTCTTTAGCAACGGTTTTAGCTATTAAGCTTATTGGAAGTAGAGGTGTGGCTATAAGCACTATAATAATGACTATAATAGTACTTATTTTTGGCGAGATTACCCCAAAAACGTTAGCTTCACAAAATTCAGAGCAGGTATCACTAAGAGTTGCAAGTCCAATATTTATTGTAAGCAAGATATTTAAACCAATAGTTATCATAACTACTACAATATCAAGTTTCTTTATAAAATTATTTGGAGGGAAAAGTGATAGTAATAAACCATTTATAACAGAAGATGAATTAAAAACCATGGTAGACGTTAGTGAAGAAGAAGGTATATTAATGTCAGAAGAAAAGGATATGATTCACAATGTGTTTCAATTTGGAGATCTTTATGCAAAGGATGTTATGGTTCAAAGGGTAGATATAATAGCTTTAGATATAGAGGAGAGTTTAGATAAGATTATTTCAGTTATAAAGGAAGAAGGGTTTTCAAGAATACCTATATATTCAGATACAATAGATAATATTGTAGGTATATTAAATGTTAAAGATATTATATTTATGGAAGATACTAAGGAATTTAGTTTGAAAAATTATATGAGAGAAATAACTTATACCTACGAATTTAGAAAAGTTACAGAGCTTTTTAAAGATATGAATAAAAATAGGCAGCATATGGTAGTAGTACTTGATGAATATGGTGGAACCGTTGGAATTGTAACTATTGAGGATTTAATAGAGGAGATAGTTGGAGATATAAGTGATGAATATGATGATGAAGAACCAGAAATATATGTGGTAAAGGAAGATGAATATATAGTTGGAGGAAGTGTTAGAATAGAGGATATAAATGAACTTATAGGAACAAAAATTGAGTCCGAGGAATTTGACTCCATAGGTGGATTTATAATAGGTGTGCTAGGAAGATTTCCTAATATAAGCGAAGAAATAATTTATAGTAATTATAGATTTATAATTGAAGATATAGATCGTAATAGGATAAAGAAAATTAGAATATATACATAGGTAGGAGTAAATAAAGAATAGATATTAATAAAACTTTACTAATATCTATCTTTTTATTTATAGAATTTATATTGCTTATGTTGTAAAGCTGTTATAGAGCTAAACTAAGAGCTATAAGACCTTGTCCTACATAGTAACATAACAAGTTCAATGCTGTCATGTAAGATGGTGATTTTTTATGAAAATATATAAAGCATAAAATTAAATCAGATAAAAAGAATAGACATGCACCTACAATTATAAGTATAGTACTTAAAAAGTTTTCATGGATTAAGGGAGTTAATGATAATGCCCTTGTAACCATAAAACTAATTATAATTGAATAAGTAACAACTAGTTTATAGGCTCCCTTAAAATCAAAGCCTTTTATTAGATTTAAAAATAGAATAGAGATTATTGAAATTAGTATAAATAATAGAACATGCCAAATTAGCACTGGAGTAAGAGTAGCAAAGGCTAAAGAAAAGAATATATGAGCAATAGAAAAACTAATTAATCCATATACAAACATTTTGCTTACTTCATCTTCTTCATTAGTATTAAAGGCAAGGAATACATCTCCAATTAAAGATGTTATTAATGCAAAAAGTATAAAGATGAAATATTGGGTATTGAAGTAAAGAATTTTACAGCTAGATACGCATATAGCAATAAATAATAGACTAGTAATAGTCTTAACTATAGGCATTTTATAGCCATGAGGATGATAATTAAAGTATATTAGAAATCCTAGTGATATTAGCATAAATATAAAAAATGTAATTGATAACATACTTAACCCTCCTTCAATAAAATATAAGTAATAAGATTATTATAGCATATGTTACATATAAGTAAAACAATGGAAAAGAAAATGTTTTATTAATAGATAAATATTATTTAATTAAAATGTATTGATTTTTTATAAATAATGCTTTAACATGTAAATTACATAGATTTCGAAAATGAAAGAGAGGTATTTTTGTGAGTGTCTAGTATCTAAAATAGTAATTAAATATTAATCTTAAAAATTAGGGTAGTATATACCTTTATTTGTTGTGGGATTAATTAAAACTATTAAAGATACAAGTCCACGAAATTTACCTTAGGATAGCTATAGCTATCTCTGTTAATGGCAAGTTTAAAGCTGTGGGAGTATCCATGGCTTTTTTTATTTTGGAAATCTATGAAGGATTTCATGGACTTAATAATAAGTAAAGGAATCGTGAAAATGAATATTAGTACATTGGAAAAATTACATTATAATAAAATAAAGGAAATTATTAAATCTTATTGTGTAAGTGGATTAGGAAGAGAATTACTAGATAAACTTCAACCTAGTAATAATATTAAACAAGTGAAAAGAATGTTAGAGGAAACATCTGAAGGTAGAAACCTTATTGATGCTTCTTATCATATGCCATTAAAGGGAATATTTAATATTGCTCCTTTGATAGATAAGATTGAAAAGGGCTCAGTACTTGAACCATCAGAGCTAACAACAATAGATAATTTTTTACGTGGATGCAGAAAGGTTAAAATTTTTATAGAAGATAAAGAAGGATATGCCCCAACTTTAAGTGCTTATGGTAAAAGTATCACAGAATTAAAATATATTGAAGAGGAAATAGAGACTTCAATTAAAGGAAGCATAGTGGATTCTAGTGCTAGTAAAGAACTTAAGAGAATTAGACGACATATAGAAAGTTGTGAAGAAAAGATAAAAGAAAGGTTAGATAAGTTTATAAGAAGTAGTGCCAATAAAGAATATATTCAAGAATTTTTTATAAGTCAAAGGAATGGTAGATATACAATTCCTATAAAGGCTTCCTATAAGAATCAAGTTCAAGGGTCCATAGTAGAAGTGTCTTCTAAAGGGACTACTGTATTTATAGAGCCAAGTTCTGTATCAAAGTATACTGCAGAGTTAACTACACTAAAATCAGAAGAGACCATGGAAGAGTATAGAATACTTGCAACTTTAACTGATATGATATTTGAGAGGATTAAAGAGCTAAAGATAAATATAGAAGTCATTGCAGAATATGATATGATTCTAGCAAAAGCAAAATATAGTAAAGATATAGATGGAATACAGCCGATTCTAAATAATCATGGATATATAAATATAATTAAGGGTAGATATCCATTAATTAAAAATGTCGTTCCGCTAGATTTTAATATAGGGAATGATTATAGAACCTTGATTATAACTGGACCTAATGCAGGGGGAAAGACAGTGGTGTTAAAGACAGTGGGACTTCTTACATTAGCTACGCAAAGTGGCTTTCATATAGGTGCTGAATCAGGAAGCGAAATAGCCATATTTGAGAAGATATATGTGGATATTGGAGACGACCAAAGTGTGGAAAACGCTTTAAGTACATTTTCATCTCATGTTAAGAATCTTAGTGGAATTTTAAATGAGAGTAATAAAAATACCCTTCTTCTTCTAGATGAGATAGGAAGTGGTACAGAACCTAATGAAGGAGCAGCACTTGCTATTGCCATATTAGAGGAGTTTTATCATAAAGGATGCATTACCATAGCATCTACTCATTATGGAGAGATTAAAAACTTTTCTCAAAGTCATCCTGATTTTGAAAATGCAGCCATGGAATTCCAAAGAGAGACCTTAGATCCACTATATAAGCTTTCTATTGGGAAGAGTGGAAATAGTAATGCTCTTTATATTTCTAAGAAAATGGGTATAGCTGATAGAATAATAGAGAGAACAAAAAAATATATTGAAACTAAAAGTTATAACTATGAATTACTAAGGGATAGCAAGATTACTAAAAATAAAGAAGTTGATAATTATAGTGAAGAATCCTATAACTTTGAAAAAGGTGATAGAGTTATTGTTTTAGATAAGAAGTTACCAGGAGTTGTGTATAAAGAAAAGAATGAATTCAATAATGTAATTGTATTTTTAGATGGTGATTTTATTGAAGTGAATTATAAGAGGTTAAAGCTAGAGGTTAGTGCTAAAGAGTTATATCCTGAAGGTTATGACTTAAATCAGATTTTTATAGCTTATAAGGAAAGAAAGTTAGAACATGATATAGAAAGAGGTTCTAAAAAAGCACTTAAAAAAATTAAAAAGGAATCCCAAAAGGGAATTATAAATAATAGCTAGTATTAATATAGGTATATATAATAAAATGGCGGAGGATATCCTTCGCCATTTTATTATAAGATTTTAATGTAGGTATTAACGTATTTAATTATTTTTAGATAAAGCCTTAATTTTTTATAATATGGGTTTCTATAATTTGAAGTTCTTTAATCAATTCTTGTCTAACAAAACCTTTTGTGTTTACTGAGTCAGAAGTTATAACTCGCACCTCGTACCATAAGGTTTCTAAAGCTTCAACTGCATCAAGAATTGCTACCCTTGAGTTAGATGGGATGGAGCGGAGTATAGGACTATTACTGAGAGGTGAGATATAAAGAGAGCACCGCTTTATTGTTTCGCCAGTATTAAATCTAATAGGCCTAGAGTAAACTTTTAGAGTTTCATTTGGCTTATTAATAGTGTTTAATTGAGATGTTAAACTATTATTTTGTTTTGTTAGAACTCTTACTTGAATATTTTGTTTGTTATATTTATCATTTAAAAGATAATATAAAATTCCTAATCCACCAGAGGTAAGAAGTAGGACATAAATGAAAAAAGTTTTTATCACGAATGTACCTCCATAAAAGAGCTTGGTAGTATAAATATATTCCTTTTATTTATGAAATAGACTTAGTAAAATTAATAAGTAATATTAATAAAACTAGTAGAAGTTTAGTGATATAATTCTATGTGAGGAGTTGATGAATAAATGGCTAATACTAAAACTAATGTGATGAGGATACTAGATAATAGTAATATAAATTATAATATATATACATATGAGGCTAAGGGGAGTGCTGTAGATGGAATCTCAGTAGCTAACAAAATAGAAGTAGCAGTAGAAAAGGTATTTAAAACTCTTGTTACAAAAGGCCATAGTGGAGATTTTTATGTATTTGTAGTTCCTGTAGCAAAGGAACTGAATCTTAAGGCGGCAGCAAAGTGCGTTGGAGAAAAGTCAGTGGAAATGATAAAAGTAAGTGATATGCTTAAGATAACGGGATATATTAGGGGTGGATGCTCGCCTATAGGTATGAAGAAAAATTATAATACTGTAATTGATGATTCATCCTTGAATTTAGATAAAATTATTGTAAGTGGTGGCAAAATTGGATTTCAAGTAGAAATAGCGCCAAAGGATTTAATTCAGCTGATAAATGCCGAAACCAGCTCCATTGTGAATTAAGATATAAATAAAAGAAATAAAGGTAGTGTTAGTAGATATAATTTAATTCTTACTAAGACTACCTTTAATTATTATATAGCTAAAGAAAAACTAACATAATCTAATATAAAATCGTCAGCTAAAGCTTTCATGTCATTGTGCTGCTCTAAGGAATGTTCATCATATACGCCTATAACCTTCATACCAGCTTTTTTAGCACCTTGTACGGCTGGAAGTAAGTCTTCAAAAACCATGCACTTATCTGGAGAAACGCCTAATTTATTGGCTGTTAGAAGATATACATCTGGAAAATCTTTTCCTCTTTTTACCTCATTAGTTAAGGTTATTGTATCAAAATATTCATATATTCCATTAGCTTTTAAGCAAGCTTCTAAAAGCAAAGTGTTATTGCTGGTAGCCAATGCAATTTTTATATTATTTTCTTTAAGTAGATTAAAAAATTCTTTAACACCAGGTTTTAGTTTCACTTTATTACAGTAAGCTTCATAAGCCATGTCATTCCAATGCTCTTTAATTTCTTCTAAGGTATAGGGTAAATTAAAGGAATTCTTAAAGTAAATAGCTACTTCATTAAAGCTAAGATGAGAAATGTCATTATTTAATGATGGAGGCACATCTAAATTATGTTTAGCTAGGTATTCCGTATCGATTTTATTCCATACCCACATAGAATCAACTATAGTACCATCCATATCAAAAATTGCAGCGTCTATATTTTTAAACATATATTATCACCCCCCGCATATTAACATAACAAATAAAACTTTTAATGTAAAGTGTAATGAATGGAATACGGAAACTATCTCTTACTGCTAATAAAAAAGTAATAAGAAAGAATGTAATAAAATTAAAAACATATAATGTATTAGTAAAATAAAGGGGGAAAACTATGGATCTCTTAGGTAAGTTTTGGGGTATTATTTCGGTAATATTTATTTTAGGAGCGTTGTCAAGAGTAGTATCTTTAGGGTTTTATAATAAGTTTATTAGAGGGTTATCAAAGAAAAAACATAGAGGCATAATAAATAAAACTATTAACATGAATAGTATTTTAGAAGAAAACCATGGTGTATTTGGAGTGGGGGCATTTATTTCTTCTATAATTCATATGTTGATAATGAATCATAAGGAAAGTTTTTCTTTTTGGGGAATTGCAACCTTTGTATGTGTTTTAATAATGGTAGCTACTGGAATTATAAATAAATTTATTTATAGAGATAAGAGGGGGCAAATAAGAAAGTTTCATACTACTATAATATTAATATATATTGTTTCTTTAGTAATGCATATAATTTTCACCAAATGATATATTGTTCAAGAAAAGATGTTAATAAGTGTAATAAAAAAAGATAGTGTTCTTGTAACAGGTGTAAGGTTTAGTTATAAAATACTATCTTCCTATAGTAAATAAAAACATATATTGTAAACAGAGTTCTTTGCTTCAGAGGGAGTTTTTAATCCCGCTGAAGCTTAGAAATCGTTATCCAGGGACATAGCAGCTCTTTACTCCTACTTTAGGAGTATTAGAGCTGATAGTCATCGGATAAAATAAAAAGGAACATGATATTCATGTTCCTTTTGGTCGGGGTGACAGGGATTGAACCTGCGACCTCATGGTCCCAAACCACGCGCGCTCCCATCTGCGCCACACCCCGCCGACAAAAATTATTATATGATATATTTAATAGGTTGTCAACATATTTTATGCAAAAAGTTTTGCGACATTATATATTATTTTTAAAAGGCCAATAAAAGGTGTTATAAAACCAGTATATTGTAAATAATAAAAGATGTTACTGAACGTAAAAAGTTTAATATATATATTTACATAATATTATTGTCATTAAAAAAGGAGGAGTACAAAAGATGAAGGAATATAGGTTTAGTGAGGCTTCTAAAAGATATATGAGAAAGCAATTGTCTAATAGTATACTTTTATCGAGTCTTTTACTGATAATTACAATAGGATTATTTATAAGGAACAATCTTTTCTATGGGAGATTTTTATTAGTGTTTTTTATAGTAGGACTAATAGTTACAGGTCTTGTTACTAAAAAAGTAAGAAGCATTGATGAGCTTAAATATATAAAAGTATATAAAGATAAATTTTGTATAAATAACAATATGAATGAAAAACCAAAAACTCTTTATTTTAGAGATGTAAATAAAGCAATGAGGGATAATAAAGGGATTATATTTTATGTGGGGAAAAGAGATTATAGAATATTATCTAGTTTTTTAGAGCAAAGTGAAGTTGATGAACTTTGGAAGATGTTTTCCAGGTATAAATAGATATATTTACTATAATTAAATTCTATAGATTAGATTATGAGCATAGGTATATATTATTCTTAAATTAAGGGGGAGCATAAATGAGTAAAATGAATGTTGCTACTTTAGGAGTAATTATATTAGTTATTTTGGGATTAGTGTGGATTATATGCTTTGATAATATTGATAATAGTAGCCATGAAATAATTAATAAAGAAAGAGAAATTATAAATTATGATGAGATAAAGGGAATTTGGTTATCTTATTTAGATTTATCAGCTATGCTTAAGGGGAAAAATGAGAATGAATTTAGAAAAAATATATCACAAGCAATAGAAAATGTAGAAGCTATGGGATTGAATACTTTAATTGTACAGGTAAGACCTTTTTCTGATGCCTTATACAAATCTAAATATTATCCATGGTCTATATATTGTTCTGGTATAGAAGGTAATGCTCCGGGCTATGATCCTCTTCAAGTTATTATAGAGGAAGCGCATTTAAGAAATATAAGAGTGGAGGCTTGGATTAATCCTTATAGAGTTAGAAGTGATAGTGTTAAGTTGCCACTGTCTTCGGAGAATCCTGCTAACAAATGGATAAAGGATGGTAGTGATAATATAATAAAATGTAATGGTGGAATATATTATAATCCTGGCAAAGAAGAAGTTAGGCAACTTATAGTGAATGGAGTAAAAGAAATAGTGGAGAACTATGAAGTTGATGGAATACATTTTGATGATTATTTTTATCCATCTAGTGATGTGTCTATAGATAGTAAAGCTTATGGCAAGTATACAAGTTCAGGAGGAGATTTAGATTTAGAGAGTTGGAGACGTGAAAATGTTAATATTCTCGTAAGGCAGGTTTATTCAATTGTTAAAGAGATAAGCCCAGAGGTAGTCTTTGGAATAAGTCCACAAGGCTCTATGGATAATAACTATAATAGCCAATTTATTGATGTGAAGAAGTGGGTTCAAAACCCTGGATACATTGATTATATTTGCCCACAAATATATTATGGCTTTTTAAATGATAATAGCAATTTTCAACAAGTTATTGAAGAGTTTGATAGTCTTGTTACTGAATCTACAGTAAATTTATATATAGGTTTATCTGTATATAAAGTAGGTAGTGAAGATACTTGGGCAGGTAATGGAAAGGATGAGTGGAGAAATAGTACAGATATACTAAAAAGACAGGTACAAGCTTCCAGAAAGTTAAAAAAGTACAAAGGAATATTACTATTTAGGTATGACTCTTTGTTTAATCCATCATCAAATGTAAAAAATCAAATACAACAGGAGAGATCAAATTTAAAATCTTTATTTAAGTAAAAAAAAGAAAGGGGTGACTATTAAAATGGAACCTATAGAA
>NZ_DGRF01000087.1:0-19388 GCF_002390995.1 Clostridium sp. UBA4395 | reverse complement strand
CTATAAGTTTTTCAGTGACCTCGGAGTAGTGTCCAGTTCTTTTTTAATGTAGTTTTAAATAATGCAAAACTCATAGCTATTTATCCTCCTTACTGTAAAACTGCATGAAAATATCTTCTAGGGATTGATATTTAACATCAAAACTCAGTACAGTAGATTGTGCTAAAGTCTTAATGAAAGAATCAACATTTTCTCCAGTTACGAAAACTTCAAGTGCATTATCAGCTGTAACACTGACCTCAAAACCTCTATTCTTAAGAAGACTTAAAGTAGTAGAAACATCGGCAGGTTTTATGCTAAAGCCTTTACGTTGAGCGTTTTTAAGAGTTTGCACATCGGATTGTTTAACAATTCTGCCATCCTTGATAATTAGTACATTATCACAGGTTTTTTCCACTTCTTCAAACATGTGACTTGACATCAAGATAGTTTTGCCTTTAGCCTTTTCATTTAATATAAGTTCAACAAATCGATTTTGCATAAGAGGGTCAAGTCCACTAGTAGGTTCGTCTAAAATAAGCACATCAGGATTATGCATAAAAGCAGTAATAATACCTATTTTTTGCTTCATGCCCTTTGAATACTTTTTGATTTTACCTTTTGGTTCAATCTCAAACATTTCCATTAGTTCCTTTTGTCTTGATGTATCCTTTGTTCCTCTCATTTCGTTCATAAATTTAAGGAATTCATCCCCATTCATATCGTTAAGAAATGCAATTTCACCAGGTATGTATCCAAGAATTTTTTGAATTTCTGTAGCATTTTTTATGCAATCAAGTCCACCTATTGTACAGACCCCGCTATTTGGCTGCATAAAGCCCATTAACGCACGAATTGTGGTTGTTTTCCCAGCACCATTTGGACCTAAATAGCCCATGACTTCCCCTTTTTTCACAGAAAAGTCCAAATCAAAAACACCTTTTCCACTTGGATACTTTAATGTAAGTTGCTTTACATCAATCATAAAAACCCTCCTTATAATTACAATTTTAATAGATAACTTTTACTTCGCTTTAGCTAACACTTATACGCTAATTTTTTAACTAGTTATACATCCACATAGCATAATGTGATTCCTTATTTTATTGTAACTCTTCTATAATCTTTTTAATATCAAATTCTTTATCTTGGATTTTATAATACTTTCCTATAGATTCAGGTTTTTCTTGAAAACCAATTACATTATCTTCATAAAATCTAATAGAAAATACTTCTTTAGCATAAGCAATTTATTATTCAGCTAAAATACTCTCTATGATATCTGCTAACATCTCATGATTCTCAATCATTGGAATATGGCAGGAATTCTCAACAAATCTAAAATTTATTTTTGCAACAATATTATCATCAAGGCACAAATCGCTAATTCTATTGACATAGCCTTTTTGGCCTCTATCTCCATATATTCCATAAACTTTAGAATTTATTTTTTTAATATAATCTGTATAATTAAATTCCTCCTGCAATGCCTTTTTTAAGCTATCACTATAGTATCTTGCCTCTCCCTTTATCATAGAAATGATTTCATTACCATACTGTCTCATATTAGAGGGAAGCATCAAGTTTCGATAGAAGTTTTTTGCAGGTTTCAAATTGGACTCTATAAAAATTACTTTATCACACCTTAACTTAAAATCTGCAACCAATTCTAATCCAACAATTCCACCCATACTATGTCCCAGAATAAAATCGAATCTCTCATTTCCATAAGTTGCATATACCCACTTAGTAATATCTGAAATGTTGTTTGCTTTTTCTGTAATATTATATGGATACTCTACAAATGTAACATTATGTACTGCTAACTCACTTTTCATTTTGTTCCACACATCTAAAGTACAGTTTGCACCATACAAAATCAATCCTCGCATGAAAAAGTCCTCCCAATTCATAAATTCTCTTACTTCACATTATACTAATATTGTTCATTTATTAATTCAATGCTATAGACCTATTATAACATTTATTCAATAAAATGTATGTATATTCGAAAAAGCACCTCATTAAAGAGATGCTTTAAATAAGATTTATTAAATTTAGATTTTAGCTATTCTTCAGGGCATTCACCAGCTCTAGCCACAATAATAACTGCTAGATAATCCTGTATCATTTCTCTTGTAACATTCATTTGCACAAGATACAAATCTGCCAATGTTTTCTTAAATCGTAAAAGCATTTCTCTATCCTCTACTTCTATGGACACAGGTGTATATTCCACTAGAAATACAGTTCTTGCAACATCATATAAAAAATCTCCATGACATACATTCATGAAATCTATAGCCATTGTATGTCCATCCGATATTAAAATATTACCTGGATGGAAATCACCATGACAAAGTGTATTTCCATCCTTCAGTTTATCAAGCATTTGCAATACTTCTTCTCGCTTCTTCGAATTAGCTACTGGTGAATTTACTATATTGCATTTTAAAAACTCCTTATAATTAGGTACATTAATAATCCGATTCTGAAGGATTGTCTTATGTAATTCTGCCATATATACTGCACCTCACCTGTTCTCATAACCCACTCCAACAAGGATTCACCATCTACTTTCTCATATATAATACCCATTCGCTCTTCTGAAAAAGTAATTTCATATGCCTTTGGTTTTGAAAAATCTATATAAATCCACAATTTTTAACGAACATATGTGCATGTTTTCTGAGTAAGTGTCAATAATTTAAGTATAAGAGTAAGCCATTAAAAATATTGCAAAAATACTTTAAAGGAGATATAGTATGGATTATAATAAGATTGAAGATGCAGTCTTTAAAAAGGCTATGGAAGTATTTAAGGAAGGTGCACCAAAGTTTTTTAATTTAGATATTAATATTAGTAGACCCGCTGAAACTGAGATTAAAAATATTGATATTAAAACTAACGCTATGGACTATCTATTTTACACGGATAGTGGAGATTATCTCCACTTTGAGTTTCAAACCACCAAGAAAAATGAGGATATATCTAGATTTCTTTACTACGACTCTTCTCTGTATTACAAAAGTAAAAGAAACATAAGAACTCTAGTAGTATATTCATCGGATATAAAAGAAGCCCCTACATACCTAGATTGTGGAAGCATACAATATAAAGTGGAAGCCTTTTATATGAAAAACTTAGATGGTGATAGCAAATTAAATAATATAAAATATAAAGTTGAGAATAATATAGAATTAACAGAACAGGATATAATAACTCTTAGTTTTATACCGCTTATGAGCAGTATAAAATCTAAAAGTGAAATTACTTTAGAGAGTATAGAAATTGCTAATGAAATAAAATCATATACAGATAAAAATAAATGCTTAACATTACTATATGCTCTGTTCGATAAGTTTGGTGATGAATTATCTAAGAAAAGATTTAAGGAGGTTGTTGGTATGACTGAAGTTGGTAAGATGATATATAATGAAGGTAAAGAAGAAGGTCTAGAAAAAGGGTTAGAAAAAGGCAAGGCTGAGCTATTAATTAAACTACTTATGAAGAAATTCAAGATATTACCAGACGAATATAAAGAAAAAATTAGGAATTTATCTGGAGATGTAATAGAGCATATAGGTACAGAAATTTTTGATATGGAGTCTCTTGAAGATCTAAAGAAATATTTATAAAAATAAAGTGGTTACTTTCCTTTGGAAGTAGCCACTTTTATTTTAATATTTGGCTATGTTTTAATACAGTGTTGAAATATTAGACGATTTTAGAGGGTGCTTGTTTTTCATCCTCAAATTCGCTTTTAAAGAAAATTCCGTCTCAATGATTATGTTCACAATACCTAATCTAAAATTTTCATAACAGTATCGTATTTTTCTCTATATACTTCTTTGCTCTCGTCTGATAGTTTATTGTAACTCCTTATTAGTTTGTTCTTCACAAAGTCAATGCCTTCGCCAATAGAGTAATTCCTTGCTGCATATGCAAGTTGAAACAGCGATGGCAAATTATCAAAATGTGATATAGCATCTGCATCTGCGACTCATATTTCTTCCTTAGAACTTTTTTCTAGCAACTTGCTGCCCCTGTGATTTAAGATGCACTTTTGAACTAGTTCTATTTTTTCATTGGGATAATTAAAATTACTCAGCATATCACCTGCAATTCTTGCTCCATGGATATGATGATCTTCATAAAAATTATAATCAGTAACAGAAGCAATATCTTGAAGCCACGCACCTATTGTTACAACTTCAATGTCTGCACCATAACTTTCAGCCAAACTAACTGCATTTTTAACAACAGCCCTTATATGATAGTAGCCTCCAATGCCAAAAAAATTATCTTCGCTCTCGTATCTTTTTTTTACTTCATCTTTTAACGAATCTATAATGTCTTGTCTCATATATATCCCCCTCAAAAATAGTACATATAGATATTTATCTAAACTTTAAAGAGAAACCCCATTAAGCGAATTACTTCCTTTTTTTTCCGTAAGGTTTTGCTAAGTAAATACCTACTATAATCTTAATTTCTTCATGCTTTTCCATATACCCACCCCTTTAATTTATATGTTAGCGTAAAGGTGCTCTTATATCAATTATTATTATTTTAGGTTCAATATATTTTTTTCTAGAAGTGAAATGATTCATACAGGCGTAAGCCAAAGCCCTTCTTTTATAGAAGTTATAAAATTTATATTACATGCATTATTTTAATCAGTATTATAAATATATAACACATTAAAGTTAGAGTTTATATATTTATTATAGCATTTTTATTATAAAATGGATAAAAATACAAAAGCACCTCCATATAGAGATGCTCTAAAATAAATAGCTTTGATTTTTAATCAAAGCCATTAAAATCTGGTCAATCTATGCCTCAAAATTGTATTTAACAAATGCAACCCCTTCAAGTTCGCATGATGTCAACATACCGTTTTTCTTATAAAAGGCTTTGGTTTTTTCTGTATTATCAGTCATCAGTACAATTTGTCTAATATGCTTATATTTATCTAATATTGATTGTAAAAGATAATTCCCTATGCCTTGTTTTTGATACTCTTCTTTTACTAAGATATCTTGTATATAGATAATAGAAGCATCATCACCAACAACCCTAATTAATCCAATCAACTCTTCCCCATCAAAAGCTCCAATATTGAATAAGGAATTTTTTACTGCCTTAAATAGTTTATCAGGTTTATCTGAATATACTGTCCACCCAACATTTTTATATAATTCTATCAATTGTTTTAATTCAAATGTTCCATTTTCTTTATATTTTATACTCATTTTTATTCTCCGTTTCATATATATTTGAACTTGCTACTTTATGTGGAGAATTAAAATCTGCCACCTAATAATAATTTCTTATTTAAAGAAAAGGACAACCATCAAAATTCCTTTAATTCAATAAAATCAGCACCATTTTCACTTGCAACTCCTGCATACAACTTATTATTATCTTTACCTATAGACAAATAATGCTTCAAACATTCTTTAGCAGTAAAAGGCATTTCTCTATCTAAAACTTCATCCATATTAACCCACTCCAATGTGCCTTCATCACATTCATTAATGTCTATTTCAGTGTTTCGTAGTTCAGTGAAATAGTAATAGTTTTGCCTAATCTCATTATTCTTCATACGAAGTGTAACATATTTTAACTCTACAGTTCCAATATCATTTTCTGTAATACCTGTTTCTTCAAATAGTTCCCTTAAAACACATGCCTTTGGATTATTTAGTTCGCCGTTTTCAAAATGGCCACCTATACCACACCAAGAAGGTTGCACAACTATTGAACCAACTCTATAAAGCAGTAACATTTTATTTTTAAACATAATATAAATTGTAGTCATATTCCTTAACATATCTAAAACACCTCATTTAAGTTTCTTTTAGACTTTAAGTCCACTTTCTTATACCCCTATGCGAAACTTATTAATATAATTTCTTAATTATAGAAGATTACGAATTAATTAAACTTCTATATTTATTTTGCAGCCTCAATAATCCAGTCAACTATATAATTAAATCTTTCTGATGTAAGTGCATGACCACCTTCATATTGTTTAATACTAATTTGTTGCCCTGCATTACATTTTATATATTCCTTTTCTGCGTTTTTATAGATATCCATTGCATCTTTCGAGTATTTATCTTCTGTTGCTGATACAATTAGAAATTTAGTTGGGCAAATCTCGCATACTACATCGTCAATATCATAATATCTCATAAAATTTGGTATAACACTTGCCATTTCAATACCAACATTATTCTTAATTCTGTTTCTAAATGTTGCGGCACTACCGCTAGCACAAGCATAATGTATTCTTTTATCAAATGCAGTAAGATAAATCGTTGTATTACCTCCATATGAATGTCCTAAACAACCTATTTTATTATAATCAACGCAATCCAATCCATTTAACACGCTGATTGCTCCTATTGCATCTTCAATTACTGTTTTTGCCAGAGTCTGACCTGTGAGTATTCCGTAGCACATTGTAAGAAAATGCTGCCAGTCATCATCTTCATCATTTTTATTGATTCCTGAGGCATTAACTCTTCTATCCTCAAAACACAATGAATCTGGTGCGATGACAACAAATCCCCTCTCTGCAAGTGCATGACCAAAGGCTTGAAGATGATTCCCAGCAAGACCGCAAACTTCACTTTTGCCAAGATTTCTTTCTCTGTTATGTTGATGATTTATTAAAACTGCTGGATGCTTACCTTCTCCATCTGGCAAAAGCAAAAAGGCAGTATTTTTACGTCCATGTATGAAATATTGAATAAGTTCCCTTCTGTATCCATTACATTGGAATGTTTCTAAAACCTCATAATCTATTCTGCTACTCACAGGCTTCAAGTCAATAAGTTTTAACATCTCTATACTGTTTGTACTCATACTACCTCCTTCTAGTAAATACAAATTTATACTTTTGCAATATACGGATTTTATTTACTTCGTAATTTAACACAATTACTTCTTCACATACTTATTATAATACAATTACAATAAAATGTATTAAAATACAAAAGCACCTCCATATAGAGATGCTCTAAAATAAACAGTATTAGAATAAGTTATTTAATTATATATCTATTTCACCATATAAAAAGATGAGATTTTAAAACATGAAAACTCTCTAATTCACCTTGCTTAAACACTTATTTTAAATTATATACTTAAATATAAGTTCTCCATTAACATCCTTTTCATTTATATACTCAAATCCAATGCTTTTATATAAACTATAAGCTAATGTATTTTCCTCAACTATACTTAAGTAGATAGTATTAACATCATATTTTTTTGAAACAATATCAATAAGATTGGTCATTGCAATTTTTCCAAATCCTTTTCCCTGGTATTTTTCATCTATCATTATTCTATCAATCCAAGTATCTTTATTAGGCCCGAAGGATCCGTACATTGCAAATCCAATTACTTCCTCGTTATCATATATAGCTACAGGATTCCATTGACTACAAGTACTTGCTTCTTTCAAGCATTCATCTACAGTTTCAATAAATTTCTCTTGGTCTGACTTTAATTTTATTTTCCTAACAATATTTTCATTAGTATTATCAATTTCCTTAAAATGTATATTATTCATATAATTACTTATCCCCCAAATTCAAAACATTTAAATTCATACATCTTAACCAATGAATTACTTGATTAATCTTCTTTCTTATCTTAACTCACTCTGTTTATAATATTATTTTTCCTTCTTAAAAACAAAAGATTTACATTCATCATTATATATGTTTTCCTTTAAAAATGTAAATCCACATTTTTTAGTATAAAATCTATGGTTTCTTATTGAATAATCCGGTGTTTCAACTGTCCATATTTTAGCATCTACATATTTTTGTTCTATATCATTCCAAACTATAGTTCCAAGATGATGTCCTCTGTAATTTGGATCAATAAAGAGCATTTCCAAACTATATTCATTATTGGGCTTGATTCCAACAGTGTAAGCACCAACTATATTACCGTCATAAATAACTTTATAACTTTCAAAATCTGCGTTCTCATTGAGCCATTTAATCAAACTGCCATCATTATATCCTTTAGGTCCATCCTCTTTCATATTGGTATGCATTGATGTATCTTCATTAAATGCAGAAGTCATGATTTTTGTTAATTCTTTATAGTCATCGGTATATATCTTTTGATACAAAATCTTGTTATTCACTATAATTTCTCCTTCCTATTGTTTAGTACGTTGATACATTTTTTTTATAACCTACCATTCAGCTTGCCTTTATCTTTTATCCCTAAAATTAAAAGACATAATGATATTATTAATTCACAAGCTATAATTACCCATATTAAAGGATGGACAGCATCTATTGAGTTTACCGCCCCTATACCTCCTTGACTTGCAGCATATTTTAAGAAAAATTCATAGGAAATAATTACAACAATTAGTTGTGTAAATGTACCAAATAATAATCTTAATCCAGATCTAAACATTAAAACTCCCCCTCTTTTACTTTAAGTAAATGAAACTACCCTACCAACAGTTAAGATAAAAATTATAAATCCTGTCATTATAATGGTTATGGCTACTGTAAAGACTCCTCTAAATAATTGAAACCAGCTGATGGCTGACGAAAATCCAAGTAGCCCTAGTAATAGTGTGATTATAGAAAGTATCATAACTATAACTAATGGATGCACTTGTAATAGATCCATTGTAAAGTTAATTACTTTATTTGATTCTATTGATAAAAAGAATAATATTACACATACCAATGATAAAATGAATGAGTAAATATTTAACTTTAATTTCATACCGAACCTCCTAGATATTCCATGGTAATGCAAGGTGCTTATATAGCACGCTGCAATAATCTATTATAATTTACAATTTTACCATATTATAAGTCCCATGGTATTAACTTAAATTTAAATTTCTATATACATTCAGTAAAACCTTATAAATAAAATTTTTAGCTTCTCTGAAGCTTGTTAACAGAATTCTTCCCATCAGTGTTTCTGCCCATGTAAATTAGACCTTCAATGTTGTTTTTTATAGCTATAGCTATATGACAGGGGAAGTGAACTTTGGTTATATCATAGCCATGGACTGCTTTATATAGAGCAATAATACCCACTTGAATTAGGTCATCTAGGTCATAACCTTTTACACTTATAGCCACAGCTTGGCTAGATATTAAAGCCTTGAAAGTTTTTAAAAGTTCTTCAAGGGCAGTATCCTCCCCTGATTTTGCCTTTGTCACCAATTCTTGAATTTTAGCATAATTATCCATAACAAAAATCCTTTCTCTTAGGCTATTTCCTCCTGTGTCCATGTGTCCATTTTTCCCCCTATATATACCTATATAGTATTATATATATATTATTTATATTATAAATATGCTCTAATAGAATATCATGGACATAATAGATACAT
Source organism: Clostridium sp. UBA4395 (assembly GCF_002390995.1). Classification (NCBI taxonomy): domain Bacteria; kingdom Bacillati; phylum Bacillota; class Clostridia; order Eubacteriales; family Clostridiaceae; genus Clostridium; species Clostridium sp. UBA4395. The sequence goes on along the minus strand of NZ_DGRF01000087.1, from coordinate 10,006 downwards.
AGGGGGTTAGCCCTTATTATTACTAGGTTTGAGGCGTGTCCTTAACTGTGTCTTTCCCTGTGTCCTTGAAATCAAGGATACAGTTTTTAAGTGTTTTCATAATTATTCTTTCTTATAAAGGCTCTTTGACATCCATAATTTTTACCAAATCTCAGCTTTCCTGTGCCCATGTTATAGGGTTCCCAATCCTCAAGGACACGGAGCACATCATTAATCTCTCTAGAATTCATAGGTTTCATGTATTTAGGATCTCCTTGTAATAGCTCCACCCATATCTCCATGGCACATACTTTATCTCTTTTTTTAGTGGGTATTGCTTCTTCTTTAAAGTTAGTTCCATGAATATAACTTCTTCTAGCTGCCACATCAAGGTCCTCCCAATTTTCAGGAAGAGACATTTCAAGGTATTCATGAATCAATCCCTCCATGGAACTTCTCTCTGTATGCTTCTCTTGGATTTTAACTGCCTGCTCTTCTAGTTCTAGCTCTAAGAATAACCCTTCCCCCATCTTCCAAAGCTCCACAGCTTCTGCCCAAATCTGGTGGATTTCAGCCTTTATATCATCTCTCCATAAATCCTTTTTAATTCTATGTTTCTCTACCATTACAGGCCAAAATCTTCTATTCCCTGTTTTATCCTTTAAGAAGTCCATTTCATTGGTGGTGCCAAAGAATACACACTGCCTTGGAAACTTTGTAACCCTCTTTCCATAGGCAACTCTATAGATATCTTCCCTCTTAGATATAAAGTGTTTTACTGCCTCTGTCTCTGCTTTTTTTGCAGCAGTAAGCTCTGCCATCTCTATAATCCAAGCATCTTGAAGTTGTTCATAGGCTTCTTTCCCTTGCACTGTATTAAAGGAATCTGAGTACCAGTTTTGCCCTAGAAGGCTTAAAATATGACTCTTACCTACACCTTGTTTTCCAACTAAAACCAGCATATAATCAAACTTCACTCCTGGATTGAAAATCCTAGCCACTCCAGCAACTAAAGCTTTTCTTGTAACCATTTTATTATATTTAGTATCACTAGCTCCTAGATAATCTATAAATAGGTTGTCCACCCTTTTAACTCCATCCCACACTAAGGAGTTAAAGTAATCTCTAATGGGATGAAACTTATTTTTCTCCTCTATAATTAAAAGACCATCATTAATCTTCATGGGACTAGTTATCCTATAAACCTTTTCTATATAATGCCTTAAAGATGAATCGTCACTGTCCTTCCACTGATCCCCTTCTTTTTTATTAAGAAGGCTATGCCAGGGTAGATTACCCTTAATCACAGTTCTATGGGAAAATTCATTTAAAGCTATTTTGCCCTTTAAATTTTCGTCATCTTCAAGAATCAAACTAATATTTTCTATGGTGGACTTGTACTGTCCTAGCTTATCCACCTCTAAGTGCTGCATCCATTGGTTAGGTTCTTCACTTAAAACTATTCCACCTATATTTTTATTTACTACTTTCTTATTATTTTCTGAAAGGTCTACTATATCCTTATTTGGCATCTGATTATCTACAAATACTTTAACTTCGTCATTTTCCTTTAGGTCATTTCTTCGTACCTTCTTATCCATGGCTATAGCTTCCTTATTATTAGAGTTTATTTCTTCCTTATTATTAGGGTTTACTTCTTCTTTATTATAAAGAGCTTCTTCTACCTTATTACCATAGGAATATTTCTCTTCCTCATTATTATGAATTTCTTCTTCTTTCTTACTATAAGAGTCGTCATATCTATGATCATAGAGCTCTTCCTCAATCTTAAAATCCATCTTAGCTTGCAAAAGTCGTTCTTCTCCAATAGTTAACTTTACTTGGTTATCATCTCTTGCAAAATCTATCATAGCCTTATAGGATGGCAAATTAATACTGGGTGTATCCCCAGGTACTCCTTTATCTAGATGACCAAAGCTATGAATCCTCATTAAATCAAAGGCATTACAAAGGAGCCCTGACATAGGGTCTGTACTGTGATAGGAATAAGCAAAATCTCCTTCCTGATAAATAACTAATCCCCCAGAGGTAGAGCCCTTTACATAGGTATATCTATCCTTGTCCATAGTAGGCATATATATATGACTTAAAAACTTATCTATAACCTGGGGAGTGGAATAGCTACGGCAAAAAGCACCTATAATTCCAGTCTTTTCCCTTGGAGAGCCTTGCTTATTTGCTAAAGCGCTCCTGTGTTTATTAACCCTGGAGGATTCTGGCCAAGAACTTCTATCCTTCCAATTTTCATAGGTGTTTAACACTTCATCTGCATTAAGCCATGGAGCATCCTTATATTGAAAAACAAATTCTCCATCACTGCTAGTTGAAGGCCAATACATAAGTCTAGAAGGCTCATAGGTACTATCATCAAAGTAATCCATGCCTATATCTTTAGCAACCTTTCTTCCTATAGCTTCATATTCCTCAGGAGTCACCCTTCTATTTAAAGGAATTACTAGGCGAAATCTAGGTCTCTCTTCGCAATGCTTATGGGTAGAGTATATAACTGCAGCAAAATCAAATAACATATCCAAGGTATCCCATAGGTAAGAAGTGGCATAATCACAATCTAAAGTCAGTAGTTGCCTATCCATGACAGAAGCCTTTGTCCTTCTACCACCCTTTAAAGTACCACCTACAAAGCCACCAACATCTTTTATATTATCCTGAAGGTCCTTAGGTGAATTTCTATACTCCTCCAAGGTTTCAGAGGTGTAAACAGTACTGCTAAGTTTTTCTATTAGCTGCCCCCATGTGACATTAACATTATCCCACTGCTTATCCCTTCTACTTTTCCCAACTGACAGAGTAAGGCTTCCTTCATACTTTAATGACCCTTGAATATTCTTTTCCTTCATAACTTACATACTCCTCTTTCCTTAAAATTTTCTATAATAACTACTTTCATTAACCTCAGCTGTTAAAGGTAAATTCATAGCCCAAAGTATAGGCAGGCTCATGATTTCCTCCACCTCTTTAACGGAACCAAAGCCCTGAGGCACTTCTAAAACCACTTCATCATGAACATGAATAACGCATTTATATCCAGCCTTTTCAAGGTTTAACATAGCCTCTCCAAGACAATCCCTAGCTATAGCTTGTACAATATTTTCCGTCAGCTTACCTCCATAGGTTTTAAGAACTCCCCACTGCTTTTTATTTTGGTCTACCCCTTCATAGGTAAGAACATTTTTATTAAGTCTAAAATCCCTCTTTACTCTCGCATTTATATAGGCAAGACTTCTTCCTGAAGGCAAGGTTACAAACAAAATTCCATCCTCCATGGAAAAAGTAATCCCATTACGCATCTTTACAACCTTTCCATGGATTACAGATTTTAAAGCAGCTCTCTCAATATTCTTCCACAGCTTTACAATATTTCTATTGGCAGCTCTCCAGGTGATAACTAAGTTAGTAACCTACTTGTCATCAAGGCCCATCTTTAAAGCTCCCATGGCAAGTAAGGCTCCCCTGCCTCCTTGATACCCTAGAGCAAGCTCTGCAATCTTACCCTTTTCCCTAAGAATACTGCCCTTGGTAACCTCTTTCTCATCCACATGAAACATTTTAGCAGCAGAGGTTTCGTAAATCCTTCCGTGGGAATTAAAAACATTTAACCTCCAAGTCTCATTTGCTAGCCAAGCTATAACTCTAGCTTCAATGGCATTATAATCTGCAATAATAAATCTAGAGCCCTCCTTAGGGATAAAGGATGACCTTATAAGTTCACTAAGAACCTTAGGCACACTTGGATAACACATTTCCAGTTCATAATAATCTCTACCTTTTAAAAGCTCCCTGGCTATATCTAAATCATCTAAGGTAGTCTTAGGAAGGTTTTGTACCTGAACAAGCCTCCCAGCCCATCTTCCAGTTCTACTTGCTCCATAAAACTGAAACAAGCCTCTAATTCTCCTATCCTTCCCCATGGCACTAGCCATAGCTTCATACTTTTTAATAGAGGTCTTAGAAAGGATTAACTTTAATCTCAGCACTGACTTAATTTCATCACTGATATCACAGTTTAACAGCCTTTCTATAGACTCCTTACTAAGACTATCTGTATAAACATCCCTATCCAAAAGCCATCTCTTTAACCTTTCATTGCTATTAGGATTTTCAATTCCTGTAACCTTTGTCATCTCTTCTTTTATATAATCCTGGCTTTCCCTTGCAAATTCTCTAGCACTAGCTATAAGCTCCTCATCTACTAAAATTCCATAATCATTAATCCTTTGGTCCAGATGCCATAACTTTTCTTCCTTAGGAGTGAGTCTAAACTTACACAACCTTTTTCTAAGAGCCCTCTCCACCTCCACATCTCTTCTGCAATACACAGTAAAAAGTTGCCACCTAACAAAATCATCCTCTGGTACATGTCTTAAAGGTTGTCCATCCTCTCCATAGTTATAGGGCATAGAAAAATATTTAATCAGGTCTTTCCCAGCCTTAAGCTTTCCTTCCTTCATCTCCATAGCATTTAAAGCTCCCTCTAAACTCCCTGGAAGTCCTAACAAAAGAGCATTAACAGCAGTACACCTCCACTGCTCTATTACAAGGGCCAAGTTAAAATACCTAGATATACATATCCTCTCAAAGTTAGTATTAAAGGAAGTCTTAATAATTTCTTCACTGGTTAAAGCCTCCATAACCTCCCTAGGCATTTCCTCCCCACACTTTAAATCTATAACCCTAACTTCCTCATCATCAAAGGCATAGGCAAAAAGTAAAATCTCAAAATCCTCTGCCTCACAATAGGCATAAACTCCACACTTACCAAGGTCTCTACTTGAATAAGTCTCTATATCAATAGACAAAAGCCTCTCTTTACTATGATTCATTATCATCATCCCCCACCATATCAAAATCATCCTGAGCTCTAGATCTGCCACTTAAAAACTCTCCATCCTCAAGCTTTTGCACATTCTGAAGACCACAGCCAACTCCCTTATTTCCACCTTGATTAAAGGCATAAAAGTTTATAGATACTCTGCCATAGCAACCAGAGTAAACAACTCCAGGCTCTAAAATATCCCTAAGACTCCTATCCACAACCCCAGGCCTTTCCTTTGAAATAGCATTGATAAAATAATGATTGGTAAACTCCTCATGCTCACCTCTCTCCTCATCACCATCCCTAAGAGGCAACTTCAAATCCATAGGAATCTTACCACCCCAAAGAGCAGCTCCAGATAGCTTAGCCCCTTCAACACCCTTTATAATAGCTTCCAAAGTTTTCTTATCTGACTTAGGAATGAGAATACAAACACTATACTTAGGCTCCTGATTAAGATCCATAATCCTTGGCTCAAAGAGATTTGTATAACAAAGCCTAACCTTTCCTGTAATAACCTTAGTATTAACCTTAACTGACATAATTAACTCCTCCTCATAATTAAATTAATTTACTGCACCTCATTAGCTTCCTTAAGCAAGTCTACATAATTCTCCCTTGGAACATCTGAAAGCCTCTCACCACCATACTTAATAAGGAGCTGACGAACCCTCTCATGGTCACCCTTTTGAGACATAGCAGCCAACTTTTCTCTAATATCCCCTAAAGTAACCTCCCCCTTACAAAGCACATAGGCATCCTGTTCCTTTAGTTTTTCTTCCTTAGCATCCTTTTCCTCACTTTCCCTCTTAACATCCTCTAACTTCCAAATCAGTCTATCTTCCTGATCCATAGGTAATTCACTACCAGTACCTAAAGCTTCAGACTCCTTCTCATCCAAAACTTGAAAAAACCTAGCTGACAGTGTTAAAACCTTGATAAGTTCCCTGCAATTAAAGTTCACATTAATATTAATATCCATAAATAAACCTCCTTCAAAAAAGTCCTTATATATATAAGCCACGAGAATGGCAAATCCGAACCCACTTTTTGAAATTTATTTAAAAATATTTTAAAATTCTTTTTATGTCCCTATAGATTCTTTTCAGAGATTTTCTTATAGCAGTCTCACTAACCCCTCTATCTTTAGCAATAGAAGCAATGGTTTTCCTTTGAAAAAACACTAGGTAAATTAACTTTCTTTTATCGAAAGATAATTTACCTAGTGCTTCATAAAGACTCTCATTAATTAATTTTTCTTCAACAACCTCAGTAACTAGCATATCCTTAGCTTTAAAATAAAAACCATGCTCCTCCATAATTTCTATAGAATTATGTCTACGACTTTCCTTACGATTGCTAATATAAACCTGTCTTTCTATTTCCATGACAACTTTAATAAGCTCATCAGGTACAATAACCTCCTGAACTTCACCTGTAATAAATTCATACTTAATTTTCATATTCATCTCTCCTAGCTTCAAATTTTTTCATTGAAACTTTTATGAAGCTATTCAAAGCCTAGGTGAAGATGCTTATAAAGGGATAAAAAAAAGCCTTCCACAGTGAAAGGCTTTAAAAACTAACCCTAGATGGATTAAATTCTGTTAAAATAAAAAAATAGCCGATGACTGCTAATTTAGCAACCATCCGGCTATTCGGTAGTTAATCACTCCATTGCTCGGTATGTTTTATTATACTTTAACCTATATCTTAACTCATTATATATGAAAATTCTATTTTCCTTAATTTAATATTATTTTTTACCCCCAGAAGTTTTCTACACTTATTACACTTTATCTCTATCATTCCAACGTAGCTATTTTCCACATCGAATAATCTATTATTGCAAATTGGGCATCTCACCTGAATCAATTACATCTAATCCCCCTCTCTCTACTAATTTTCCCCTTTAAATTACTTAATCATAATATAGATAATATATCATTAACCTACATTTCCCCTTAATATAACCTAACATATCCTTTTATTTATGTCTTTTCTACCAAATACTTTTATCTATAACTCGAATTCCATAAAAGCATAGTTACATTATATGACATTTTTAGGGAACGGTCAAGGAATTATTTGAAGTTTTTTGAAAATTTATTGTTTTTATCCATTACGGTTTTTCATAAAATTTCATCTTTATTTTCTAAATACTTTATGATTAAATTATTGCCAATATTCGATATAAGAAATAAAGACACTGCAATAGCACTACATTTCATTGACACAGCATACTTATCAGATGACTTCAGAATAGTTATGAAAAAAATAAGAATAACAATATATGATGTAAGCTGTATTAATAGTGTGATTTTTATCTTTATATAAGTTTTAAATGTATATTTATTTGATGTAATTAAATTGAAAGCATGATCTTTTAGCAGAAAATGTATCCATTTATTATTAAACTTATTTTTAAATATTAAAGTTAGTGATATAAACCAATATGGTATTGTAATTAATGCAAAAATGATAGTAATATAATACAGCATATTTTATCCCCTCTCCACGTGCTTTAATATAACTTAATTTACAATTTAAGAAGATTTTCTAATATACAAATTTCTAACTGCCGTGTAGAACGGTTTCTGATTCTTAAATCTTTTGCTACTACTGAATCTCTTAATGTAAAAAATATAAATAGTGTTAGTTTTTATGAAAAGATTTTTGATACGCCTTGTAAGATTTTTCATTTATAAACCATCGTAGTAATTGAGCAAAAGTTATTGCTATACTCAAAACTTCTATTTGATTTATTATTTGTTTAAATGAATATAATTTAGTTATTAAATTTAATACTATAAACACTAAAGCACCTATAACGCAGTAAAGCAATACTCTTCTGATAAAATAAAATTAAAGACCATGATCTCTAATTTGACTCCATTGTTGAAATTTAACTTCATCCATACTTCTATACCACCTTTTCAATAACTATATATTAAAGTTATTTTATATATCATTTACATATTATAACATAAAATGTATTATCTATGGAGGTTTTAAATAAATAACAATAGTTTTAAAGGCATGGTGATTATCATATAATCCCATGCCTTAACTTTAATTTTCTTTATTTATATAATCTTTGAGCTAAGGTTCCCATAGACACATTCCCTTAGCAATAAACTTCAACTATTCTTTTTTCTTTCTCATCTAGGTTTAAGGTTGTTTCTTTCACTGTTCCTACTTCTCCATTTACTCTTCTAAAGTCGAATATTAAAAGATATCCCTCATTAAGGCTATATTGCTCTAAGTACTGACCTAGCTGGTTTAGTCCTCTTTGATGATAAGATTCTCCACTCCATCTTTTCAGCTCTAGTACATACATCTTTTTATTGTATGTTATAACGATGTCAAATCTCTTTTCATCTCCACCTTGAACTTCCTTAAAAGTAAAGCCAGTTCCATATATTATTGGACTTATGAAAGCTAAGAATAGTAGTCTTCCATCTGCCTCTAAAAAGGCTTCTCTTTTCTCAGAATACTCATGCTTCATAAACTCTGAGAATTTTATAAGAATCTTTTTAACATCAAGGTTGCCATCTTCTTTAATAAATTTAGCCTTATAGTTATATTGAGACATAATAGAATTCTTATCTTTTCTTATAACCTTCATCATCATATGGTTATAGAGCAATTGTTCATAAATTTTATTACTTATCTTGCAATTTCCTTCATCTTCTTTTAAAATTCCATAGACACTTCCCATATCTATTATTTCATCTGTTTTTATATAGCTTATATTTTCATTATCTAAAACTAACTTTTTAACAAAGTCATATAATTCTTCATTATTCTCAATATTTTTAATTAAACTATCAAAATTAGTATTGCTATCCTTTAAGAGTTCTTTAACAGCTAGATCCATGTACTCTTTTTCCCATAATAATTTATCTTCATCCATTATGTTTTCATCTATGATTTTGCATAGTTTACTCACCAGGAAGGGGTAACCAGAAGTATAGAAATAAAGTCTTTCTGCAAAGTATTCTTTATCAAGGTTAACCCTTTTATTTTCAGTATAATCATCTAACATAGTGATTATTTCTTCCTTTGAAAAGCTCATATCCACATTAAAATCAGTGGCTATATTCCATGGACTGTTATATTTATGCTCCTCATCAGGTCTTAGTTTTATTTTCAAGGTCTTTACATCATGGACCCCAGCTAAAATCACACTATGAAAGGTATAATCTTGTCCTTCATTCCTTAGTAAATATTTATTTCTAAGGAGCCCTAAAAAACTTAAAAATAGTTGATTGTTGCTGCTTTTATCAACTTCATCTATCATTAATACCACTTTTTTATTGGCCTTTCTAATAATCTTTGTGATGAAATATGCTAAATCATTTAAACTCTCTATTGTATCCTTATTACTATTAATAAAATCAGCTAGGCCAGAATTTTCAACTTCAATGGTGCGTTGTAATAATTTTAAGAAACCATTACAAAACCTACCTTCATCTTCAAAAATTAAATCTCCTATGCCTTCAAAACTTATCTTTATAGGCAAAAAATCCTCTGTTTCCTTTAGTATATTATTTAGTAAAAATAAAGTGGTAGTTTTACCGTATTGTCTTGGTCTGTTTATTATAAAATACTCTTCAGCATTAATTAATTTCATTATTTTATCTATTTTATTTGAAGTGTCTACCATATAGTGTCTATTAGGTATACAAGTTCCCGTTATATTAAACTTTTTCATCAAAATCTATCACCATCCTATAATGATATTCTATCATATAAATGGGTTATTTAAACATAGAGTAAAATGTGAAATACTTATTTTATTTACTTTATATTTTAATAACAATGATTTTAAAGGCATGGTGATTATTCTATAATCCCATGCCTTACCTTCAATTTATTTATTTAATCTTATTAGATACAATGCAAATAAAATAAATACTATTACTTATTTATATATTTGTTATGCTTTAGGAAACTTAAAATACTCTTCCAATTCCTCCACAGAATTTATATCAAAAATATCCATACCAATTCTATCAATGGTATTAATGGGTAAATTCATTATCTTATTCTCATATCCGTCTGGTAAACTTTTAAATTTTTTCATTAGTAGCTTAATTAGTAATTCTGCTTTGCCTTTTTCTATTCCTTCTGCTATTCCCTTTTCTATGCCCTTTTCTATGCCCCTCT
>NZ_DGRF01000086.1:0-35503 GCF_002390995.1 Clostridium sp. UBA4395 | reverse complement strand
TATAAGTTTTTCAGTGACCTCTTTACACACTCTGTTTTTTTATTCATTGCTACTTTTGCCTTATCCATAAAAACTAAAATTATTTTCTATACTTTGCACTAAAGTACTTCCTTCAATTCCTTTAAATATAGAATTTACTGTATATTCCTTAACCTGATCATAAGATTGAAAAATTCTTTGAGCTGAAATACAGTCATTATACACTTTCCAATATCCACACAATAAACACTTCTTATCATTACAGTTCATAAAATCTTTCACGTCATTAATTGGTATTCCTAAAAAAATACCTAATTCATGTGGACAGTTAAATTCTTTATATCTATTTTTTAACACATTTAAATATTCTATAATAGTTCCATTTTCTGAATATCCTAGACCTATTAAAAACTCTTTATTTTCTTCTTTTCCTATATATTTTTCAAGTAAACTCTGATTATAAATTAATACTACAATTGAATCATCAGATTCTCTTAGTTCTATAAAGTCAAGACCTATACTTTGAATAAACGCTTTTCCCATTGAACCCCAGTTACTATATAAATCTTTATTATATTTTTTAAAAGTAATAGTAGCAGCTGGTTTAACCTTTGCAATCACCAATGAAGTATTATAAATTAAAAAGTTTTTAATATATTCTTCACCATTCATAGATTCTAACTTATTATAAAATTCTAAACATGTCATTTTCATTACCTACCTATAAAAGTGTTATTTTTTTACCAAAATCTATACATTCATCTTCATCTTCTGGTTCGCCACAAATTATTAAACAGTCCTCTTTTATTTCGCATCCATAAGAAAGCATTCTATCTTCCCAATCTCTCATCCACTTTCCATCACCCCAACCATAGGATCCAAATAAAACTACTTTCTTTTTAGATATTTTTGAAGATACCTCTTCAATAAAAGGTTCAAACTCAGATTCTTCTAATACTTCATCTCCCATAGATGGGCATCCTAGTATTATTATATCTTCATCATCAAAGATGCCACTGTTAGCATTAGCAACATTGATTACTTCTGCATTTTTCCCTTCTTCTCTGATTCCTTTAGCAATTAATTCTGCCATTTTCTCTGTATTACCTGTACCTGACCAATAAACTATTTTCATAACACATCCTCCTTAATTGAAAATTATTCTCAATTAAATAATATCGGATCTTCACATTATTGTCAATAGTTTTTGATAATTATTCTCAATTGAATTGTAACAAATAAATCATAATCCTATTATGCTTGTATATGTATGGTTTTATACTTATTAAAGCTCTTTAAATAAATAATAAAAGGCATCTTTCTATTGAACTGCTATCAAATTTATAGATATCAGTTAATATTCTAGAAAAATGCTTCTTATATTATTTATATTATTTACTTTCCTTATCTCTAATTGCAGCTCTTATAAATCCTTTGAATAAAGGATGGGGATTATTAGGTCTTGATTTCAATTCTGGATGAAATTGCACTGATACATACCACGGATGATCTTTTATTTCAACAATTTCTACCAATCTATCATCGGGGCTTGTCCCAGTGATATTCATACCTTTCTCAACTATTTCTTCTCTAAACTTATTATTAAATTCATACCTATGTCTATGTCTTTCATTTACCAATATTTCATCATATTCACTAGCCACTATTGAATTTTTGTCTAGTTTACATGGATATAAACCAAGTCTCATAGTACCACCAAAGTTTTCAATTTCTTGTTGATCTGCCATTAAATCTATTACTGGATATTTGGTATTTGGGTCAATCTCAGAACTATTAGCTCCTTCATATCCAAGTACATTTCTAGCATACTCTATAACTGAACATTGCATACCTAAACATATTCCAAATAAGGGTTTTTTATTCTCCCTTGCCCATCTTACAGCTTCAATCTTGCCTTCTATTCCTCTATCTCCAAATCCCCCTGGTACTAATATCCCATTCACATCTGAAAAAATTTCATCCGAGTTATCTCTTGCTACCTCTTCTGCATTTATCCATTTCATTTCTATTATGCAATCATTAGCATATCCACCATGACTTAAAGCCTCAACTACAGAGATATACGCATCATGTAGTTCTACATATTTACCAACTAAAGCAATCTTAATTTTCTCATTTAAATTTTTAATTTTATTAACCATACTAATCCATTGTGAATTATCAATATGTGTACATTCTAGATTTAATCTTTCACATATTAACCTATCTAGACCTTCCTTATGTAACATTAAAGGGACTTCATATAAGTGCTCTGCATCTAGATTTTGTATTACATTTTTACCTTCTAAATTACAAAATAAACCTATTTTTGCCTTCAATTCATCTGATATTTCCTTTTCAGCTCTACAAACTATTATGTCTGGTTGAATTCCTATACTTCTTAATTCCTTAACTGAATGTTGAGTTGGCTTTGTTTTTAATTCACCAGCTTTTCCTAGATAAGGTACTAAAGTCACATGTATAAAACACACATTTTCCTTACCTACTTCATACTGAATTTGTCTTATAGCTTCCAAAAATGGCAAGGATTCAATATCTCCTACAGTACCACCAATTTCTGTTATTACTACATCTACTGACTTTTCCTTTGTTACCTTACATATTCTTTCTTTTATCTCATTAGTTATATGAGGTATTACTTGAACAGTTCCACCTAAATACTCTCCTCTTCTTTCTTTAGATATGACTGACCAATAAATTTTACCTGTAGTAACATTGCTACTTTTGCTTAAATTTTCGTCAATAAATCTTTCATAATGTCCTAAGTCTAAATCAGTTTCAGCACCATCATCAGTAACAAATACTTCTCCATGTTGATATGGACTCATTGTTCCTGGATCTACATTTAGGTATGGATCAAACTTCTGTATTGTAACATTTAATCCCCTATTTTTTAAAAGTCTACCTAAAGATGCTGCTGTAATACCCTTTCCTAAGGATGAAACTACTCCACCTGTTACAAAAATATACTTACTATTCATGTTATCTTCTCCCATACAATTTATTTTTATATTTTATTAATTTACTATTGACTTTTAATCTATACATTTGTATAATAAGAATTACCCCATAAATAATATGGGGTAGTATGTACTTTTAACATAAAATTTATATTACCACACTTCCATATATATGGCTAGTGTTTTTTGTCATTTTATATATTTAACTTAATAATTAAAAATATAGATTATTGTTAGTATAAATCTAACTAATTTACATATTAATATGTGAGGCTATCTTAGAATAATAAAAAATATTCTAAGATAGCCTCACTTTTAACTATTTATTAAATTAAAATACACTTTAATAATTAAATTTATTATGATTTATTTCTTCATCATGTAAAAATTAAATATACAAATCCACTTATGAGTTAAAGTAAATTTATATTATTTTCCTTACAAATTTTCACATTTTTTTCATCCCATGTAGTAGCTTGAACTTCCCCAATATGAGCTTTGTTTAAAAAAAACATGCATATTCTTGATTGACCTATTCCTCCTCCAATTGTATATGGAAGTTCTCCTGCTAATAATCTCTTATGAAAATCTAAACGTCTTCTGTTATCATTACCTGATACTGTTAATTGATAATCAAGGGCTTTTTCATCTACTCTTATTCCCATTGATGAAAGTTCTACAGCCCTATCTAATAAAGGATACCAAAATAATATATCTCCATTTAAATTCCAGTCATCATAATCCGGACTCCTACCATCGTGCTTTTCTCCCGATTTTAACGCTCCACCTATTTTCATTATAAATACAGCTCCAAACTCCCTACATATTTCATCTTCTCTTTCCTTAGAAGTAAGATGTGGATAAATGTCCTCTAGCTCCTGGGTAGTTATAAAATGTATTTCATTTGGTAAAGGATTTTCTACCTTCATTAAATTTTTATCAACAAATTCTTGAGTTTTCTTAAATACCTTATAGATTTTTCTTACAATATCTTTTAAATATTCTTCATTTCTATCTTCTTTTTTTATTACCTTTTCCCAATCCCATTGGTCTACATAAACTGAATGTAAATTGTCTAGCTCTTCATCTCTTCTTATAGCATTCATATCTGTATATAATCCATCTCCAACTTGGAAATTGTATCTATGAAGACTCATTCTTTTCCATTTTGCTAAGGAGTGTACTATTTCAACATTTTCTCCTGTAGCCAACAAGTCAAATACTACTGGTCTCTCAACTCCGTTTAAATTATCATTTAATCCACTTTGAGAGTCCACAAACAGTGGAGCTGAAACTCTAGTCAAGCTAAGACTTTCTGATAAAGTCCTTTCAAAAAAATCTTTTATCTTCTTTATGTGTACTTCTGTTTCTATTAATGTGGCATTGGATTTATATCCTTTGGGAATAACAATTCCTTCTATCTTCATAATAATTCCTCCTTAGATTTTAAGTTTAAAGTTAAAGAGTTGATAAAGTTTTCTGGGCCCATACTTTATCTTTTTTATTTATATATAATAAAAAACTCTCATCCCTATATAAAAATATAAAAGGACGAGAGTACTACTCACGCGTTACCACCTTAATTCATTGCTACTTTACAATAACAATCTCTTCAAGTACGTCAATTAATGCAAATTGATTATACTCTAGCACTATATCGGGTGCAGATCCGGTACTGCCTACTGGTTGTTATCTTTCGGAGCACTGCTCAGAGATGTTATTCAAATCAACTTACTCTTCCCCCTCTCAGCTTATGGGGAATTCTCTGTAAAGATACATTAATTTTACTTCTTCTCTTCAACGCTTTCTACATTTCATTTTTTTAAATAATATCACAATTAATTTATTTTGTAAAGCACTTTTAAAATGCTATCTCAAAATTTCTTTTGAGATAGCATTTTGATTTTAAAGTTCTTTTTATTTATTTAATTACTCTACATAAGCATCTCTAAATTCCATTTGTCCTAATGGTGATTTATAAGTTCCTTTAACATTTTTGTCTATACATAATACATTTGTATAATAGTATAGTGGTATAATTGGTGATTCATCCATTAAAATATCTTCTGCTTTGTGTAATAATTCTGTTCTCTTAGCGTCATCTAACTCTACTTTAGCTTGAGCTATTAACTTATCATATTCTTTATTTGAATATCCTGCATTATTTTGTCCGTTACCAGTTGTCCACATATCTAAGAATGTCATCGGATCATTATAATCTGCTATCCATCCATGTCTAGCCATAGAATATTGGAAATTATTCCTTGTATCTTGGAATACTGCCCACTCTTCATTTTTCAACTCTACATTAATTCCAAGATTTGTTTTCCACATATCTTGTACTGCTTGAGCTATATTTTGATGACCTTGATCTGTATTAAAAGTAAATGTTATTGTTGGTGCTCCTTCTCCATTTGGATATCCAGCTTCTTCTAGCAATTTCTTAGCTTCTTCAATATTTGCACCCTTTGATGAATAATCCTTTTGAAACTCTTCTCCTATTGAATCAAGAATACCTGCTGGAACATAGCTAGTTGCTGGTGCTTGACCACCTTGAGCTACCTTATCAACTATTAGTTGTCTATCTATAGCTAGTGATAAAGCTTTTCTGAACTTAGGATTGCTTAATGCTTCAGCTGCTTTAGGGTCTACATCCTTAGCTTTGTCTGATACATTTATTACATAGAAGTAAGTTCCTAAATAAGGATATATTTTTGCTGTTCCTTCATCTAGTAATGTAGGAATTTCAGCCTGAGGTGGTGATTCTATTACATCTATTTCTCCACTCTTAAAGGCATTTAAATAAGTTATTTGATCATCTATTAATTTTACTTCTAATGTTTCAAGTTTTACATTTTTAGCATCCCAATAATTTTCATTTTTTACAAATGTAATACTTTCTTTTTCTTTCCATTCAGACATCTTAAATGGTCCATTAGATATATATGTGTCTGGCTTTAATGTCCACTTTTCTTCATTTCCTTCTATAATATCTTTTCTAACTGGGAAATAAGTTGGAAAAGCTGCCAATGATAAGAAATATGGAACTGGAGCTTCAAGAGTTACTTCTAAGGTGTTATCATCTATAACCTTTACACCTACATCCTCTGCTGTAGCAACCTTACCTCCTACTTTTTCCTGATTATAGTATGCAGCTCCATTTTTTATATAGAAAAGTTGATATGCATATTCTGCTGCCACTTTAGGATTTAATGCTCTCTTCCATGCATATTCAAAGTCCCCAGCTACTACCGGTTTTCCATCTGACCATTTAGCATCCTTCCTTATATGGAAAGTATATACAGTTCCATCGTCAGATACTTCATACTTTTCAGCAGTACCTGGTACTATTTTAGAATTTTCATCCTCTCTCATTAACCCTTCAAAAGCATTGTGAATTATTGTTGAACCATCTACTGCTGAATTTAGTTGTGGATCAATAGTTTTAGGATCTGCACCTAAATTATATACTATTTTTTGTTCTACTGTTTCTTCTACCACAGGCGTATTGCCATCACCAGGTTTTTCTCCTTCATTTTCTTTAGTCTTAGTACATCCTAAAAGTAATGTACCTGTCATTATTGCAGTCATTATCAGTGCCATTATTCTAGTTTTCTTCATTCATTGACCTCCTTATTAAATTAATTAATTTATTTTAAAATAAATGACAAGCTACGCAATGGCCAGGAGATACTTCCTTTAAAATCGGCTCCTCTTCACCACAGATTTGTTTTGCATATTTACATCTAGATTTAAATCTACATCCTGGTGGAGGATCAATTGGAGATGGAATATCTCCCTCTAAAATTATTCTTTGTCTTCTTTTAGCTTCATCTGGATCAGGAATTGGAATTGCAGATAGTAATGCATTGGTATAGGGATGAATTGGTTTACTATATACCTCATTACTCTCTGCTATTTCAACTAGTTTTCCTAAGTACATTATTCCAACTCTATTGGATATATGCTTAACCATGGATAAATCATGAGCTATAAACAAGTAAGTTAGGCCAAAGTCATTTTGCAAATCCTCAATCATATTAATTATCTGAGCTTGTATTGATACATCAAGGGCAGAAATAGGTTCATCACAAACAATAAACTCTGGATTAACTGCAAGAGCTCTTGCTATTCCGATTCTTTGTCTTTGACCTCCTGAAAACTCATGTGGATAACGATTTAAATGATTTTGATCAAGACCTACCTTATCTAAAAAATACTTTACTTTTTCTTCTCTTTCTTTGCCTCTACATATTTTATAAATATCTAATGGTTCACCGATAATATCTCCAACTGTTAGCCGTGGATTAAGCGATGCATAAGGATCTTGAAATATCATCTGCATCTTTTTTCTATAAGATAGCATCTGCTTATTAGTTAGCTTACCAATCTCTTCATTATCATAAAATATCTCTCCAGCAGTAGGATTATATAATTTTAATAGAGTCCTACCTAAAGTTGTTTTACCACATCCTGATTCTCCTACTAGGCCTAAAGTCTCTCCTTTTTTTATTTGAAGAGATACCCCATCAACAGCCTTTAATATTCCTTTATTCTTACTAAAAATTGATTTCTTAGTATTGAAATATTTACATAGATTTTTTACTTCTATTAGTTTCCCTATACTACTCATCTTCCTTCCTCCTCTTCAATGGAGTTTCAACCTTTGGTGCCCTATTATCATTTAGCCAACAAGCAGATTTATGTCCTGGAGTTATTTCATAATATTCAGGTCTATGCTCTTTACATACTTCCATAGAATATTTACATCTAACATAAAATGGACATCCCTTTGGAGGTTTAAATAAATCTGGTGGTTGACCATCTATAGGTCTTAATCTTTCTCTTACCAAGGTATTAGGATTAGGAACACTTTCCATAAGACCCCAAGTATATGGATGTTTAGAATTATAGAATATATCCTTTACAGTTCCTTGCTCTATAATAAGACCTCCATACATTACATTCACATTATCACAAATATCTGCAACAACCCCCAAATCATGTGTAATAAGAATTATAGATGTATTTAGTTTTTCCTTTATATCCTTCATTATCTCTAAAATTTGTGCTTGTATCGTAACATCTAGTGCAGTAGTTGGTTCATCAGCTATCAATAGCTTTGGATTACAAGTTAATGCCATAGCTATCATAACCCTTTGTCTCATACCCCCAGAAAACTCATGTGGATATTGCTTCATTCTGCTTTCAGGACTAGGTATACCAACTAAGTGTAATAATTCTACAGCTTTTTTATGTGCTTCTTCTTTAGTCATCTTCTTATGGATTCTAAGCGGCTCCATAATTTGATTTCCTATAGTCATAAGCGGATTCAAAGAAGTCATAGGATCTTGGAAAATCATGGATATGTCATTTCCTCTTATGGTAGACATATCTTCCTCACTGATAGACACTATATCCTTATCTTCAAATCTTACTTTTCCCTCTTTTACTTTACCATTATCATCTAAAAGCCTCATAATAGACATCATTGTAACACTTTTTCCACTACCAGATTCTCCAACTATACCCATAACCTCACCATGTTCTAGATTAAATGAAACTCCCCCTACAGCTTGCACTTCTCCAAATTGAGTATAGAAAGATGTTTTTAAATTATTTACTTCTAACAAATTACTCATCCTTCCACCCCCTACTTTTTAATCTTTGGATCTAGAGCATCTCTAAGCCCATCACCAAGCATATTAAATGAAAAAATTGTTATACATATAGCCAACGTCGGAAATAAAAGCTGATACGGATATAATCTTAAAGTAGATAAAGCATCACTAGCTAAAGTTCCCCATGATGCAAGTGGTGGTACTAATCCTAATCCAATAAAACTTAAAAAAGCTTCTGAAAATATTGCAGTTGGTATTTGCAGTGTAAGAGTTACTATAATTGGACCTAAACAATTTGGAATTAGATGTTTAAATAGTATTCTCTTACCTTGAGCTCCTAAAGTTTTAGCAGCTAAAATAAATTCTTGTTGTTTAAGCTGAAGTATTTCTGCCCTAACAATTCTAGCCATACCTATCCAATAAGAAATAGCCAAGGCTACAATAATATTGAATAAACCACCTTTTTCAAGAACGACCATTAATAGTATTACATATATTGTCATAGGTATAGAAGATATTATATCTACAATTCTCATCATAATATTATCTACCCATCCACCTATAAGTCCAGCAATTCCACCATATACTATGCCTATAACCAAATTAAGTATAGATGCCACAAAACCAATTATCAAAGAATATCTAGCACCATACATAACCCTTACAAACAAATCTCGTCCTAGTGAATCTGTTCCAAACCAATGCTCTGCAGACGGTCCCTGGTTAGTAAGCATTAAGTTATTTGTCGTATAATCATGTTTAGAAAACCAAGGAATAAATATAGCTCCTAGAGTTATAAGAATAACAAAGATAAGCCCTACTATTGCTAACTTATTTTTTTTAAGTTTTCTCCACGAATCTTTCCAATAAGATACACTTGGCCTATTTATTGTATCCTTCTGTTTACTACCTTCATCTACAAAGACAAAATCCTTTTCTAAAATTTCATTAATTTCTTCATTAAATTCCATAACATCACCTCCTACGCTTCAACATTTTCTAATTTAATTCTTGGATCTATAATTACATACATAATATCCACAATTAAATTACATAGTATAAGAAGTGTGCTATAGAATATAGTTACTCCAAGTATAGTTGTATAATCTCTATTTGTTATTGTAGTTACAAACTCTCTTCCAAGTCCAGGTATAGCAAATATCTTTTCCACTACAAAGCTACCAGTTAATATCCCTGCAATCAATGGCCCTACGTAGGTTACAATAGGGATTAATGTATTTCGAAGAGCATGTTTAAACATGATTCTTCTACCATTAACTCCTTTTGCCTTTGCAGTTCTAATATAATCTGATTTTAAAACTTCTAAAAGTTTAGATCTTGTAAGTCTAGATATAAATGCTATAGAATATCCCGCTAGAGCTATCGATGGTAAAATATAGCTCTTCAAGCTATCTAGACCCGTTATAGGAACTAAGCTTAGTTTAACTCCAAATACATACATCAATAGTGTAGCTATAACAAAACTTGGCAATGTAACTCCCAGAGTAGCAAGTACCATACATACTGAATCTGGCCACTTATTATATTTAAGAGCAGCAATTATCCCTAAAAGTATTCCGAAAATTAAGGAAATTGCTACAGCTACTCCACCAAGTTTAGCAGATGCCGGGAAAGAATAACCTATTATTTCTTGTACTTCTCTTCCTTTGTATCTCATACTTGGACCTAGATCCCCCTTAAGTAAGTCCTTTAAATACATAGAATATTGATCACCTAAAGATTTATCTAATCCATATTTTGCTTCTAAACTAGCCTTTATTTCTGGCGGTAGTGGCTTTTCACCATCAAAAGGTCCACCAGGCATTAATCTCATTAAAAAAAATGTCGCAGTGATAACTATAAATATAGTTACTACACTTATACCTAGTCTTTTTAGAATGTATTTAATCAAATTCTCACCCCCCATTTTTTATATGATATATATATATTGATTTATTCTCTCAATATTCCATTAATTTTTGTTTAATCCATTACTTTCTAATGATAAATTAATAACAATCTTCATATATATCTATATTTGACTATTTCTTAATGGATTAATGTGCTTTGTTGATCAATAAAACTAAGTAATTATATTTTTCAAAAAAAGAAAAGTGCCTTAAAATTTTGCACTCTTTAAGATATTTATTCACATTTCATTAAGGAAGTGATACCTAAACATCAATTTAAGACCTAGTGTATTTTAAGACAACTCTTTAAACTATTAATTTATATTTTTCTTTACAAAGATACCTTCCTTCATAATTATCTGCATGTTACCACTTCTTATATCATGAATATCCTTTAATGGATTTCCATTCAATACAATAATATCAGCAAACTTACCTGACTCCAAAGTACCTGTTATATCATCAATTTTTAACATTTCTGCTCCATTTTTTGTAGCTGCTAAAATTACCTCCATATTGGTAAGTCCAGCTTTACAAAGAGTATACATTTCAGTTATTGCATATTCTCCATAAGGAGTTAAACTACTACAGAAGGAGTCTGAACCTACTGCTATTCTTATTCCCTTTTTATTTGCATTTCTTAGATTACTTATTATACGATTTAGCTCCTTTTCAGCTACTGTCTCTCCCTCATAATCATCTAAAATTTTTCTATAGGGAGGCTCGTACACTGTAAACCACTGATAGAAGAATTGAATGGTTGGACAAAAGCTTATATTCTTTTCCTTCATTATTTCTAAACATTCTTCATTTAATTCCTGACCATGGATTATAGCAGAAACTCCAGCTTTACATGAATTTAAAGCTCCTTCATAACCTTCAGCATGAGACCAAACTGGTAATCCAACCATATTGCATTCATCTACCACAGCTTGTATTTCCTCCATACAATAGTGAGATGATGCTTTAGCATCATGTCTCCATATACCTCCTCCAGTAGACCATATTTTTATAGCATCAGGATTTTCACGTATTCGTTTTCTGATAGACTTACGCAGTTCCCATGGTCCATCAACGCTTTCTGCCCATGGATGTGAATCTTCATTATAGACCAACGGTAAATTATGCGAATCTCCATGTCCTGAAGTTCTGCAAAATCCTAACCCTGTTGCAACTATACGTGGTCCTGGTATTATTCCTTCCTCAATCATATTTCTAAGATGAATTCCAGAACGAGAAATTTCACCTACGGATGTTAGTCCATGTTCCAAAGCTTCTCTAGCTTGAGCAACAGCTACAATTGTCTTTTGTATCACAGGCTCTAATACCCATTCTGTATCACTATCTGTTCTATTTCCGCTAAAATGTAGATGAGAATCTATAAGTCCTGGCATAATAGTTTTTCCTGATATATCTATTATTTCATAATTCTCTTCTATCTCTTTCATCACTCCAGCATAAGTAATTTTCTTATTTTCAACAAGAACTAAGGAATTTTCGATAGGTTCAGTTCCCAATCCATTTATTAATAGTCCTCCTATAAATGCTATACTTTTCATATTTTACCCCCTAAATTATGCATATTACTATGTTTTGCTTTGATATAGTCCAATAGTTTGCCTCAACTCATTATTATACCATATATGTAAAATTAAACAGGCTTAATTTTATGCTTTTTATGATTTATTTCATGATAATAAAATGAGTAGACAATAGTTACATTATCTACTCATAGTCTAACTAAGTAACTTAATTTAATTATATAAATTATTAACTAGTTATAAATTGACCACCATTTATATGAATAGTTTCTCCAGTTATAAATGAAGCCCCATCTCCAGCTAAGAATACATAGCTCTCTGCAATTTCAACAGGCTGACCTGCTCTTTTAAACAAGGTATTACTGCCGAAAGTAGATACCTTATCACTATGAAATGATGATGGTATAAGCGGCGTCCATACTGGGCCTGGTGCCACTGCATTTACTCTTATTCCTCTTGTAGCCAATGACTTTGATAAACTTCTAGTTAGGGCTGTTAAAGCTCCTTTAGTACAAGAATAATCTATTAAAGTTTCATTTCCTTCATAGGCTGTTACAGAAGTTGTATATATTATTGAATCCCCCTTCTTCATATGAAAGAGTACTTCTTTTGTTAAATAGAAAGCTCCAAAGAAATTTGTATCAAAGGTTTTATGTAATTGCTTACTAGTTATCTCATTAATTTGTTGACACTCATGTTGTTCTGCTGAATTTGATACAAAAATATTTATAATTCCATACTTTTGCACTACTTTTTTTATAGCTTCCTTGCAGAAGTCTTCATTACCAATATCTCCAGAGATGAGTAAACACTCTCCTCCTCTTTCTTCAATAAGATTTTTTGTTTCCTTAGCATCTTCATTTTCGTTTAAATAGATTATACATACCTTTGCTCCTTCTTTTGCATATAGTATAGAAACAGCTCTCCCTATACCACTATCTCCCCCTGTAATTAAAGCTATTTTGCCCTTTAATCTGTCTGAAGTTTTATGATAATCATCTATTTCATAGATAGGTTTTGGTTCCATTTCACTTTCAATGCCTGGCTGTACATTTTGATGTTGAGGCTTAAACCCAATTGGAAAATTGTAGTCCATTTTAACACTCCTTATCT
This sequence comes from Clostridium sp. UBA4395, assembly GCF_002390995.1. Lineage (NCBI taxonomy): Bacteria > Bacillati > Bacillota > Clostridia > Eubacteriales > Clostridiaceae > Clostridium > Clostridium sp. UBA4395. The sequence goes on along the minus strand of NZ_DGRF01000086.1, from coordinate 22,358 downwards.
ATATATAGAAATTAATATTTTAACTCCATTACTCTTGCTTTATCTTTTTTACTTTACTATATACCCTGTATGACAAATACAATCCTTAATTTCTTCTGGAGTTGCTGGACTGTTATAATTTACTTCAACTGTACCTCTTGCTATATCAACACAGACCTGTTGTACACCATTAATTTTATCTAAAGAATTATTTAACTTAGTTCTACTTTCTGAATTTACTAATCCTGAAACATTATAATGTACTGATTTCATTTTAATTTACCTCCAATTATTAGTTTTCTAATATATTATCTTTTAAAAGAGCAATTTTTATGCATAGAAATACTAATTCTAAACTATCCACCTTTCATTTTTGTAAATTAATCTATTAAAAAAGACACTACCTATGTAGCGTCTTTAAATATTATATTTTATTCCTAAATAGCTTGGAGTTTGCTTAATAAGTCATCTATTTTTAATCCGTGAACCATACACGCTTCTTCAAGAGTTTCCGCTTGTGCTGAAGGACATCCAACACAACCCATCCCAAAACTCATTAAAACTTCTGCTGCTTTCTCGTTTTGTCTTATTACTTCCCCAATAGTCATTTCCTTTGTTACTTGCATAACTATTACCTCCATTTTTATTTTGATTAACTTAGATATAAATATATATCATTAAACATAGTATACTACATTTCTACAGATTTAATTATTTAATTTTTATATCTATATTAATTCACCTATTTTTTTTATTAATGACATACAACTTTTTAACGTAGTATCAGTATCATCTAAACATGGATTAAATTCTACAAAATCCATAGATTTAACTAATCTAGTATTAAATATACTAGTTAATAACTTCTCTGCATCATTTATATTAAATCCATTTGGAACTGGAGTTCCCGTGCCCTTTATTAATTCTGGATCTACAGAATCTATATCAAAGCTAATATGAATATTATTTATTCCTCGTGCTTTTAAACCTTCCAAAAGCTCCTTACACACTTTATCTACACCTATTTCTCTTACTTTATCCATAGTCCAAACAGTTAAATTTTTATCTTTAATTAATTGAAGTTCACCTTCATCTAAATCTCTTGCTCCAATTATAAATACATTTTCCTTTTTAACTTTTATACCATTAAAATATAAATTTGTTAAAGATTCATCTCCAAAACCCATGGATGCAGCTAATGGCATACCATGAACATTTCCTGTAGGACTTGTCTCAAAGGTATTTATGTCTCCATGAGCATCAATCCATATTACAGCTAAATCTCCCTGAAAATATTTACTTGAACCAGCAACGCTTCCCATAGCTAAAGCATGATCTCCACCTAAAGTTATAGGAAAACTTCCACCGCATAGGGAACTATAAACTGAATTAGCTAAATTCTCAGTTACTTCTATAATTTCATTAATGTATTTTGCATTTACTCCGGCCGCAAAAGGTTGCTTATCCTTTGTATTATTAACATAAATATTTCCTAAATCATATACCTTATTTTTATGATTTTCTAATAATTCTTTAATTCCGTTTTCTCTTAATTCATCTGGTCCATTTTCTACCCCTGCTCTATCACATCCATAATAAAGAGGTACTCCAATTAAGTTAATATCCATATAAATCCCCTCCGTTAAAATGCCACTTATGTTATATTAGCATTCAGTCAAATTTCACTTTCAAATCCCTATTTCTATTATGTATCTATCTAATATAACCTAGAAATTTATCAGCAATTATTACTTTATTCCAAAACTAATAAAATTACAATAGAAAACTAATATTTATTTTATCGAATATATATATTTTTACATAATAACTGTTATAATATTCACTGTTCTAATGGATAATTATGTGGTTAACTTAAAGGTTTTATAATATATGTAATAAACTTCATTTCATTTTAAAGAATATTTTATAAAAATTTCAATATATTAAACTTTTCATATATTCCATTGCCTGTTATTAAAATATGTATTTTTATACATACATCAAGTTATAATTAAGGAATTTCTTTATATATAATAAATAAATTTATTATCTTATTCGAAGGTTACTAACAGAATTCTAAGTATCAGTATTTTCGATACTTAGAATTCGTTGTCCTTTAGAGGAAATCGTTATACAGAGATGTAGCAGTTATTTATTACCACTTTGAAGAACTTGGAGTATTAGTGCTGTTAGTCATCAGATAAAGCCTATTTCAATATTATCTTTGAAATAGGCTTTCTATCTATATTTTTTTATAAAGAGTTATTTCTGTTTCTCCCTCTTGAAGTTTAGCGAGTTCTGGTACAAGATTAGAAAAATGTATTGTATTGTTATGTAACTTTATTGCTTCTTCACTCTCCCAAACCTCAATGAATGCAACTACATCACTATTTCTTAAATCTTCGTAAAGATCATACTCTATACATCCAGTTTCTTTCCTACTTTCTTCTATAAGTTTATTGGCTAAATTTTTAAATTCTTCTTTTTTATCTTTTTTTATAGTCTTTTTTGCTACAATAGTAATCATATTCATATACCTCCAATATAAATTATTTTAGTTAATGTTCACCATAATATTTTCCCTACATGCTTTAAGCTTCATAGATTTTAACCTTCACTGAATATAAAAATATAAAAATAGTTAAACACCCTATAAAAGAATTATATTACCTTTACTAAAATTTACATATAAAAATGAGGACTTAAAACAGCTTTCACAGATGCTTTAAATCCTCATACTCTAGTTTTATCCAGATAAAATTTGATTATTTTTCAATTATAGTTCCTGTAATACCATGTAAAGCTTCTTTAGCTTTTTCTAGTGAAGTTATTAAAGCTTTACCATTATTACTGAATTTAACATAATCCATACATGCTTCTACCTTAGGTAACATTGAACCCTTAGCAAAATGGCCTTCTTGTATATATTTACTAGCCTCTTCTAGATTAATTTCTGATAGTTCTTCTTGATTTGGTTTATTAAAGTTTATACAAACTCTATCAACAGCTGTTAAAATAACTAGCATTTCTGCATCTAAATCTTTTGCAAGTTTTGCGCTTGATTTATCTTTATCTATAACTGCCGCAACACCTCTAAGAGATCCATCAGATTCCTCTACTACAGGAATACCACCACCACCAACAGTAATAACTATAGTTCCTTGTTCAACTAATTGTTTAACTGTTTCAAGCTCTACAATTTTTTGCGGCTGTGGAGATGCAACTACTCTTCTATATCCTCTACCTGCATCTTCTACAAATGTAAATCCTTTTTCTGCAGCTATCTTTTCAGCTTCTTCCTGACTATAGAACATTCCTACTGGCTTACTTAAGTTTCTAAAAGCTTCATCATTTTCATCAACTACAACTTGAGTAACTACAGTAGCAACATTTTTTCTAATTCCTCTAGATATAAGCTCTGTTCTAATGGATTGTTGTAAGTGATATCCAATATATCCTTGACTCATGGCACCACATTCTGCAAAAGGCATTAATGGAGTATTTGCTCCATTATTTGCAGCAAATTCCATAGCTAAGTTTATCATTCCAACCTGTGGACCATTACCATGGCCAACAATTACATTATAGCCTTCTTCTACTAAATCAACGATGGTTTTTGCTGTATGCTTAACTAAATCTAATTGTTCTTCAGCTGTTTTTCCTAAGGCGTTTCCCCCTAAAGCTATTACTAGTTCCTTCATTTAATTCACCCCATATATAATTTAAATATAAAATATGTTGAGACTATTATATTTTTATCTATGCCTTAAATATAATATTTTATTGTTTAGCTAATTAAATAATAGGGTAAACCCCTTCCTTTCTTAATTTTAAGAAGGAGTTTAATTATTATAGCCCTATAGTTGCAGCCATAACTGCTTTAATTGTATGCATTCTATTTTCAGCTTCATCAAATACTACAGATTGTTTTGACTCAAATACCTCATCAGTAACTTCCATTTCTGTCATTCCAAATTTTTCTCCCATTTCTTTTCCTACTACAGTTTTTAAATCGTGGAATGCTGGTAGACAGTGCATGAATATAGCTTCTGGTTTAGCATTTTCCATTGCAGCTCTATTCACTTGATATGGTCTTAGTTCTTTTATTCTTGCTTCCCAAACTTCATCTGGTTCTCCCATAGATACCCAAACATCTGTGTAGATAACATCTGCATTTTTTGTTCCAACCATAACATCTTCAGTTAATGTTACAGTACATCCATTTTCCTTTGCAATTTCCTTGCAAGTTTCAACTAGCTCCTCAGCTGGGAATAATTCTTTAGGTGCACAAGCTGTAAAATTTAAACCCATTTTTGCACAAGCAACCATTAAAGAGTTACCCATATTATTTCTGGCATCACCCATATATACAAAGTTAATTCCTTTTAATCTTCCAAACTTCTCTTCTATAGTCAATAAGTCTGCAAGCATTTGAGTTGGATGGAATTCAGTTGTTAATCCATTCCAAACTGGAACTCCTGCATAAGCTGCTAATTCTTCAACTATTTCTTGGTCAAAACCTCTATATTCTATACCATCATACATTCTACCTAATACTCTAGCTGTATCTGCAATAGATTCCTTTTTACCCATTTGAGAACCTGTAGGTCCTAAATAAGTAACACCCATACCTAAATCCATAGCTCCTACTTCAAAAGAACATCTTGTTCTAGTAGAATCCTTAGCAAATAATATTGCAACATTCTTTCCCTCTAAATTTTTATGAGGTACTCCAGCTCTTTTTAAATTTTTGAAGTCCTTAGATAAGTCTAATAAATATCTAATTTCCTCAGGTGTAAAATCTAATAATTTTAAAAATGAACGTCCTCTTAAATTAATTGCCATTGTTATACTCCCCCTAATATGTTGTTTTTTTATATAATTTTATTTTATTCTTCTTCAGTATTTAATCATTGGATACTTAAAGAAGATTTTTTATTTTACAAATATATTATATTTTTAGTCAATTTAAAATACAAAATAAATATTTGTTATATTTGTGTCATTAAACCTCACGAATCAAAGGCATAGACATACATCTAGGGCCTCCACGTCCCCTTGATAATTCGGATGATGGTATAACATGAGTTTTTATTCCATACTCTTCCAATATCTTGTTAGTTACATAATTCCTTGAATATACAATAACTTCACCTGGTCTTATACATAAAGTATTAGAGCCATCATTCCATTGCTCTCTTTGTGAAATTACATAATCTCCTCCACCACATCGAATTAACTTTACATCACATTCTAAATATTTTGACAATACCTCTTGTAATGTCATACTTTCCTTAGTAATTTTCACTTTTCCATTTTCCCCTTTAGTTAATTCAAATATTTCAAGAGGTCCTTCTATTTGTGGGTGAATAGTGAATTTATCATAATCAACTTGAGTAAATACTGTATCTAGGTGCATATATGCTCTAGTCTTTGGTATTTTAAATGCTAATACAGTTTCAATTTTGCTATCTGGTGTTTCAAAGAATATTCTCTCTGAAATTTTTTCAATTGCCTGTGGAGCTGTCCTTTGAGATATTCCAATTGCAAGAACCTTTTCAGATATATTAAGAATATCTCCCCCCTCTATATTATAATCAAAATCCCTGTCATAAAGCCTATTAGTTCCCTTAAAATCAGTATGATATTTAAATATAAAGTGTGCATATATAGTTTCCCTATTTCTTGTTTCAGAATACATCCTATTTAAGCTTATTGAATTTCCAATGGATGCAAAGGGATCTCTCGTAAAATAAAGATTTGGCATTGGATCTGTAATAAATGGATATGCCTCATTTAAAAAATCCTCTAAATGCCTTGCTTTTGCTTTCTTCAATTCTGACTTACTAATTCCAGCCATAGTCTTTCTAATTAACTCTTCATTGCAATTAAAACTAATTAAATAGTTATATAATCCTTCTTTAACTTGTTCACTCTCTACTTTAGCTTCTTTTATAAACATTTTAATAAATTCATCTTTAACATCTGGGTCTTCCATTACTTTTGCTGCCAATTCATGTAAATATACAACTTCTACTCCATTGTCTCTTAAAACCTGTGCAAAGGCATCATGTTCTTCCTGTGCTACTTTTAAATAAGGAATATCATCAAATAATAATCTCTCCAGATATTCCGGTGTCAAATTCTCAATTTCTGCACCAGGCCTATGCAACAAGACTTTTTTTAATGGTTTAATTTCGCTTGTAACATTTATTCCCATAATTCTTTCCTTTCTTATACAACATTTTGTTAATTAAAAATACTTTATTTAAATTAACAATTTTTTATTTATAATATCAATATCCCATAACCTAAGTAATAAATTAAATTATGTAATATTGTTTTACACAAGTAAAAGTTTACACTCTATTTATTTTCAGCCCTGAACAAACCTAAACTATTGGTTATAAAAATTTCTCCATTTTTATCAATTATTTTTTTTATATAACCTTCAAATTCTTTTTTCTTAGAATCAATAATGTCTAATATATTTCCAGGTATAGAATAGATATATTCTAATATATTATTGGTGTCATTAACTATAAGCTTATCATCATACAAAACTTTCTCTACTGTATTAAAATACTTACTAAGTATTTTTCCCCCATTCTCTAATCCAAATTTACAAGATAACTTATCTTCATATATGCGTATATTACTACTAAAGCTTAACATTAATTCTTGTAACTCCCTTAAATGATTACTTCCAATAGTAGAACAGTATACTACTCCATTAGGTTTAATAACTCTTTTTATCTCATCCAGAGCTAAATCTATATCTTTCATGAAAAATAATATATGATTAGCAATTACTACATCAAAACTATTATCATCAAAGGGTAATGATGTTAAATCAGTTATTATAAAATTAAACCTTTTACAATTATCTCGTAAATTTAACTTTGCTTCATTTATCATATCTTCACATATCTCTGTTAGAGTAACCTCTATACTCTCATGTAGATTGTCCATATTTTTAGCCCATAGAACTCCATTACCACAACCTATTTCTAAAACCTTATCCTTCTTTTTGATTTTCATATTATCAAATACCCATGGATACCAACCATACCTATTTGTTGAGAATCTATCCATTAACTTCACACCTTCATTTAAATTAGATGCATCTCTACTACGTTGCAGTAATTCCTTCTCACTCTCTAAAGATTTTATTACATCAATAGCCTCTTCCCATTTCATATTAGAGTTCTCATTCATACTAAATTCAGCTGTTTCTATAGCATTTAATACTACCTTCATATTATTCATCTTATTTTTAATAATACTTTTCTGAAGTTTCAGAGAATTCATCATATCTTCTTTCTTATAATCACAATTTTCTGTGCTTATAATTTCATCTAAGGATAATCCCAAGTACTTTAAAGCTAAGATTTTTTTTAATTTTATAAAATCTTCATCAGAGTAATATCTATATCCTAGGTTATTAGTATATGATGGCTTAAGAATTCCTTTGCTATCATAATATCTAATAGTTCTAATGGTAACTCCTGCTTTCTTTGCAAATTCCCCAGTGGTATAAAATTCATCACTATTCATATTTATCCCTCCAAAGCAATCGTATACCTTACCCTATATTAATATAATAGAAGGTTACGTAAGGTAACTGTCAATACCTTTTTATGAATTTTATTACATTTATACAACATACTTAGTGTTGTATGTAATAATTGTATCATAATTTTGCATAATATTCTTACTTTTTTAGTCAACTTCAAACTATCTATCTAATACTTATATTGTTATAAAATTAAAAAGACAGAATTGACTAGTTAAATCTAGTTTTCTATCTTTTTATACATTAATTATATAATTTCACATCAGCTATAAACTCCAATACTTTTTCCTCATTTGTTGCCCAAGATGTGACAAGACGAATAGCTGAATTCTCTTTATCAATTTTTTCCCAAGTCATAAATAAGTATTTTTTTTCAAGACTATTAATTAATTTATTAGGGAGTATAGGAAATACTTGATTACTAGATGAATTTATCATAAAACTGTAACCAGCATCTTCAATGCCCTTTTTAAGGATTTGTGCCATATTATTAGCGTGAGTTGCTAAATCAAAATATAGATTATCTTTAAATAATTCTTCAAATTGAATTCCTAGTAATCTGCCCTTTGCAAGTAGAGCTCCCTTTTGTTTAATATGGTATCTGAAATCCTTTTTTAAAGTATCTCTACATATTACAAGAGCTTCTCCCATTAAAGCTCCTCCTTTGGTTCCGCCTATATAAAAGGCATCTACTAATTGAGCCAATTCATAGATTTTCATATTGTTTTCACTAGAACATAGTGCAGAGCCTAATCGTGCACCATCAACATATAGATATAAATTGTGTTTTTTACACACTTCACTTAGCTCTTCTACCTCTTCCCTTTTATATATTGTTCCTATTTCTGTAGAGTTAGAAATATATACAAGTTTTGGCTTTACCATATGTTCATCAGTGTGCTCTTCTATTACAGCTTCTATATTTTTTCTGGTTAATTTTCCATCTTCCACGTCTACAGAAATAACCTTATGCCCTGTAGCCTCAATGGCTCCAGTTTCATGAACTAGCACGTGACCAGTATTTGCTGCAATTACCGCTTCATGAGGTCTTAAGAAGGCTGATAAAGCAGTAAGATTAGTTTGGGTTCCTCCAACTAAAAGATGAACATCTACATCTTCTCTTCTTATTTTTTCCTTAATTAACTTAATAGCTCTTGCTGTAAATATATCTTCTCCATAACCTTCACTCTGCTCCATATTACACTTGATTAATGCCTCTAATATTCTTGGATGCGCTCCTTCACTATAGTCATTTTTAAAGCTATACATAATAATACTACCTCCATTTTTTCATATTCTATCACTTTGCCATAGAAATATCAATAAAGGCTAAATAGACTTATGAAAGGAGTTCTTATTATGATTTTGCACTTATTACATATATGTTAAATATTGTGCATTTGTCTTTAGTAAAGAAATATGTTTGTGTATACTATAAATAAATTAATTTTAAAATTGCTATTTAATATAATAGGACATGCTAATAATTAATATAAGGATGTGTAATATGAATATAAAAAAATTAATAATTGTAATGATTTTACTCATAGTTATTATAACTTTCTGTTATTGGCAAAATAATAATATAGTTGTAACTAATATAGATTACGTAAACTCAAAAATTCCTAGTGGTTTTAATGGTTATAAAATTCTTCAAATTTCAGATTTACATAATAAAGAATTTGGAGCTAATCAAAAAAATCTAATATCCTTAACTAAAGAAATTAACCCGGATATAATTGTAATTACTGGTGATTTAATTGATAGCCGAAGAACAAATAAAGATAATATGAATATAGCTACTTCCTACATTAAATCAGCTGTAGATATAGCTCCCGTATACTATGTATCTGGAAATCATGAATCAAGATCAGATTTATATGAAGAATTAAAAATCATCTTTGAAGAGTATGGTGTCATAAATATGGATAACACTTATAAAAATATACAGTTAAATGGTGTTACTATTTCTCTTTTAGGACTAGCAGACATATGCTTTAATCCTATAGATAATTACGAGTACCCTAACTCTCCTTTTAGCTTTGATGAAATATTGAGAAACTTAAAAACTGAAAGTAAAAATAATTTTACTATTCTCCTTTCTCATAGACCCGAGCTAATTACACTTTATGACAAAGAAAATATAGATTTAGTATTTTCCGGTCATGCCCATGGTGGACAAATTCGCCTTCCATTTATAGGTGGAATTATAGCTCCTGATCAAGGTTTTCTTCCAAAATATACTAATGGAATCCACAGATTAAATTCTACATCTTTAGTAATTAGTAGAGGACTTGGTAACAGCCTAGCTCCTCAAAGAATATTTAATCGCCCTGAATTAGTAGTTGTAACTTTATCAAATGAATAATTATTTAACACTAAATCATTTTTTAATAAGCACTTTTTGCATTATTTTAAGCAATATAAACACTATTTATAGGAAATCTACTCCGTATAATAAGAATATACGAGTTTATTTAATTGCGGAGGAATAATTATGAAGTTATATAAATTGCTTAATCAAATTAGTTACACCTTAATAAATGGATATGTGGATATAAACATCGAAAACGTGAGTTATGATTCTAGAGAGATAAAGCCAAACTCCTTATTTATATGTATAAATGGTAATAATATTGATAGTCATAATCTTATCGATGATGCGGTTAAAAATGGTGCTATTGCCATATTAGTAGAGAAAGATATTACTTATTCAAATAATGATATAGTTATGATAAAAGTGAAAGATACTAGAATTTCTTTGGCTAATATATGTAATATATTTTATAAGGAGCCCTCAAAAGGAATAGAACTTGTAGGAGTAACAGGAACAAATGGGAAAACTACAATTACACATTATATTAAAGATGTATTAGAATCCACTGGAAAAACTGTAGGTGTTATCGGTACCTTAGGCTTCAAACTTACCAATCAAAAAGTAAATATTAGCAAAACTACTCCAACTACTCCTGAATCTTTGGAACTTCAAAAAGCCTTTAGAGAATTTAAAGATAATAATGCCAACAGTGTCATTATGGAAGTTACTTCTTCTGCTCTAGCAAAACACAGAGTAGATTTTTGTGATTTTGATATAGGAATATTTACTAACTTATCTCAAGATCATTTAGATGAACATGGTACCATGGAAGCATATAAAAGAGAAAAAATGAAGTTATTTTATAAATGTAAATTAGGAATTATTAATATTGATGACAATGTTTCAAAAGAAATAATAAAAGAAGTGCCATGTAAAATACTAACTTATGGAATAGAAAATTCAGCTGATATTCAAGCTACTGATGTAATGTATAGAAGGAATTCTGTTAGTTTTAAAGTGAATTTTAAAAAAACTTGTAATGAAGTTAATGTAAAAATTCCCGGTAAATTTACCGTATACAATATATTAGCTACAATAGCTGCATGCTATTCCTTAGGAATGAGCATTGAGAACATTATAACACTACTCCCCAATATTAACCCTGTTCCTGGTAGAATTGAATTGATAAAAAACAACTTAAATAAAAATATAATAGTAGATTATGCTCATACTCCAGATGCTTTGGAGAAACTCCTCATTATGGCAAGAGAAATAACCTGTGGACGAATTATTACCGTCTTTGGTTGTGGCGGAGATAGAGATACAACCAAGCGTGGAATTATGGGTAAAATAGCTGGCTCTTTATCAGATTATTGTATAATTACTTCTGATAATCCTAGAACTGAAAATCCAAGATTAATCATCGATGATATAGAATTAGGAATGTTATCTACAATGACTCCTTATGAAAAAATTATTAATAGAAAAAATGCTATAGAAAAAGGATTAAAAATACTAAAAGATGATGATTTGCTTATAATTGCTGGAAAAGGTCATGAAGACTATCAAATTATAGGTAAAAGAAAATTTCATTTTGATGATAGAGAAGTTGCTATAGATGCTATTAAAAACTTTTTAAAATAAGACAATCTATTATTGATTAATGGCTTATGGATAATTTTCCATAAGTCATTATTTGTATAAGAAGAATTATAAGTGAAATAAAACACATACTAACCTAGAGGTGATAATATTGAAACACATATTAATAACTGGTTGTGGTTCTGGTCTTGGACGTAAAGCAGCTATAACCTTGGCCAGTAGAGGTCACTATGTTTATGCAACCACTCATACCGATGAACAGGCATACAAATTAAATATGTTAAATAGAAAATGGAAACTTCCCATTGAAAGCTTTAAGTTAGATGTATTGTGTAAAGAGGATAGAGAAAAAGTAAGAGACTTACCTATAGACGTACTAATAAATAATGCTGCCATAGGAGATTCTGGCTCCGTAGCTGAGATAGATGTAAACAGATTTAGGGCTACTTTTGAAACCAATGTGTTTTGTCCTATAGAATTGACTCAGATTGTTTTAAAAGGAATGATAAAAAGAAGAAAGGGAAGAATTATATTTCTATCTTCCTTAACTGGTCGCATGGCTATACCATTTTTATCGCCCTACTGTTCTACTAAATTTGCCCTTGAATCCATTGGGTATTGTTTAAATAAAGAACTTAAGCAACTTCCAAGAGTGAATATTCCTGTAATCTTAATTGAACCTGGTTCCTATGCTACAGGTTTCAATCAATTAAATATAAGTAAACAGTTTAATTGGATGAAGGTAAGCTCATACTTTAAAAATAGAATAAATAAATTACAGAGGAAACAATATCTATACTTTAAACTAACTGAATCATCTAATTTGGATAGCATAGTCATGAAATATGTATCTGCTACAGAAGAATCTCACCCTAAATTTAGATACATAGCTCCTTGTGTTCAAGGATGTTTTGTAAAAGCTAAAAACATATTAAAAAACTAATTATATTATAAGGAGGCTCATAATGAATAGCAAATATAACAATAACTTTGAAGAAATTCTATTTAAGCCAAAAGATATTATTTCTTCTATGGATGATGATTTAAACTATGTAACTACTTTAAATAAAGATCTAGATCATATAAAAATTAATGATGATTTCTCCAACGAAGAACAGGTTAAGGATCAACATACAATTCAAACCCAAAACTCTAAAAATATACTAATAGATTCATTAGGTAAAACAGAGAAAGGTCATGAAACCCTAAGTAATCTTAATGATAGAAAAGACTCAGTAAATCTAAATAGCTTACCTTTAATGAATAAATAAATGAAGCCATAAAATGACTATGTGACATTCATATCATATAGTCATTTTTATATTTATATATTAATAATTAACTCTTTCTAAGGATTACTTTCTTCATTGGAATATTTATTAATTAAATCATATTTTAGTGTCCATAGTTCTTCAGATAAATCTACATAGTACTTGTGAGGATTTTTAAGCCTCAAAGACTCTTCCCAGAGGGTTTCAACCTGTCCTTTGCAATACTCTCTAATTTCTTGAATACTAGGACATGAATATACACATTGCCCTTTATCAAAGATTTTAACTTGTAATTCTTTTACATAATAGTCTGTTAAAACAGTTTTCTTCCATGTATGAACAGGGTGAAAAAGAATATATGGCTTACTTTCATCTACAACTTCATCCCTTAAGGTAAGTAAATCACCTACTGCTTTATTAGTTTTCTTATGATAAAACCTATACAATTTTTTAAAACCAGGATTAGTTACCTTTTCCGGATTTTCACTTAATTTTATTTTAGACTCTAATTTGTTTTCATTTTCTATAGCTACTAACTTATATACTCCTCCAAATACAGGATTAGATTTAGAAGTTATTAGATTTTCTCCCACTCCAAAGATATCTATCTCAGCACCCTGTAGTAACAAGTCACTAATAAGGTATTCATCTAAGGAATTAGATGCAGTTATTTTACAATCTTCCATGCCAGCTTCATCTAACATTTTCCTAGCAGCCTTTGAAAGATATGCAATATCACCACTATCTAACCTAATTCCCTTTAATCTATTTCCTTTAGGCTCTAATATTTCCTTAGCAACTCTTATTGCGTTAGGTATACCACTTTTAAGAGTATTGTAGGTATCCACAAGAAGTACACTGGAAGTTGGATAAACTTCTGCATAAGCCTTGAAGGCTTCATATTCACTATGAAAGCTTTGAATCCAACTATGAGCCATGGTTCCTAGAGATGGAATTCCATATAATTCTTCTACCATTGTACATGCAGTTCCAAAACAACCTCCTATATAAGCAGCTCTTGCTCCTAATAATGCTCCATCATAACCTTGAGCTCTTCTAGAACCAAATTCTAAAACATTTCGCCCCTTAGATGCTCTAACAACTCTGCTTGCTTTAGTAGCAATTAAACTTTGATGATTTATAGTTAAAAGTAGCATAGTTTCTATTAATTGACCTTGAGGAATTGGCCCCCTAACAGTTATTATAGGCTCATTTGGAAATACTACTGTACCCTCTGGAATAGCCCATATATCACATTGAAATTTAAAATCTCTTAAATATTCCAAAAAATCTTCAGAAAATATTCCTCTTTCCCTTAAAAAGCTTATGTCTTCTTCAGTAAAACTTAAAGTATTTATATATTCTATAAATTGTTCTAATCCAGCAATTATTACATATCCCCCATCATCAGGGATTTTTCTAAAAAACATATCAAAATATGCTATTCTATCCTTCATCCCCTTCTTTAGATATCCATTCCCCATAGTCAATTGGTAAAAATCCGTTAACATGCTTAAATTTCTCTTTATATTTACGCAATCACATACTATAGTACTCATATGTTAACAAGCTTCCTTTCCTTAGTTTTCCTCTTAACCCTTATTAAATCAAAGACCTACAACTAAAAATAAATATATTATTCTTAGTTATTTCTTAATTCTTGGATTATTATACTAAGGACTATTCTAACAAATTCTTATTTATATTGACCTAAAGCATTACCCATCTTTTAGTAATGCTTTAATCTTGTCCATACTAAAATCTTCATCTACTATTTTATAATACCTTCTTTTTTGTCCTTTATAACTTATCATAATCTCTTTTTCATTAATCCAAGCTATATCAATTCTTATTGGACCTGTTGAACCCTCTTCCTTATATGATCCTATAATTGTCATCAAATATTCCATTCCATAATCACTACTTCTATTTTCCTTCATTTTCACATTCTTCATATAATCTATAAATTTCATTGTCTTTTCTTCTTTATATATATTCCATGATTCAGAAGAATCAATTCCTCCTTTTAAAGAAAAAAAGGTTACGCTGGTACAATTATCCATGTTATACCTATTTATAATAAACTCTTCAAAAGTTCCCTGTTTAGGATAAATGATATATATTATCCCTATTGCTACTATAACTAATATTCCTATAAATATCTTTCTTTTCATTTCTCCTCCTATATAAAATATGGATATGTTTTAAACACTTATTTTACCTATCCGTAGATAAATTTAGATGTAATTCATGTTTGCTATATAAATTGTTCATACATACACCAATGTCATCCATTATATTCCTATATTGAGAATAATTATACACCATGCGGTACTTATATTCCATATAATTTATAATATAATGTAAACTCATTTGTGTACTAGCAATACAAATAAAATGACAATTTTAAAAATTAAGTTGCCTTATCAAACCACCCTTATCTAAAATCCATTACTTAATGGTACTTTCTATTTTTTTTCATTGAAATATTATTATAGTATAAGAATATAAATTTGAGGAGATGTATATATGAGAGTTGGAGTATTAATGGGTGGAATTTCCTTTGAGCGAGAAATATCCCTTTTATCTGGAGAAGAAATAATTAAAAACCTAAATAAAGATAAATATGAAGTAATTCCTATGATTATAAACTCTAAAAACGAAGTTATAGATAAAATTCACGACTTAGATTTTGCTTTTTTAGCCTTTCATGGGGAATTTGGAGAAGATGGTGCTATTCAAAGTATCTTGGAAAGTGTAGGAATTCCCTACTCCGGAAGTAATCCTTTGACTAGTGCCCTTTGCATGAATAAAAAACAATGTAAGCGAATTCTTAAAGCTGAGGGTATTCCTATAGCAAAGGGAATTAATCTATACAAACATGAAGGTGTAAATTTAAAAAAGATAGAAGAATTAAAATACCCTATGATAGTTAAACCTAACAGTGGTGGTTCAAGTATTGGAATTTCTTTAGTTTATAGCCGTGAAGAACTTAGGAATGCTATTTTAGAAGGATTTAAGTATGGTGATGAAATAATTATAGAAGAATATATAAATGGTAGCGAGTACACCGTTCCCCTATTGAATGGTGACACATTACCTATTCTATCTATAATCCATAGAGGAACTTTCTTTGATTATGAATCTAAGTACAATGATACAGATACCTTAGAGGAAGTAGCTATTCTTTCAGAATCCCTTGAAAATGAAATCAATGAAATATCTAAAAAATGTTATAGGCTCTTTGATTGTAAAGCTTACGCAAGAGTAGATATAATGGTAAGTAATGATAAACCCTATGTAATAGAACTAAACACTTTACCTGGTATGACCAAAAATTCTCTATTCCCCAAAAGTGCAAAAGCTGCTAACATGGAATATTCAACTTTACTAGATAAGATTATTGAATTTTCGTTAATATAATAATATACGAGGTGAGTAATTAGCTCACCTCGTATATTCTATCTTTTAATAAGGCAATTCTTAAAATTAATCCCCTACTCCAAAATCTGTATTTTCAAATAACACTTCAATTTTACTAACATCCTTAAGGAAATTATATTTCTTTTCAAACCAACTTATTAATTCTTCATCTCTCTTAATATCCGTAGTATTTTCTGTAAATATATTTATTGTTCCATAATCAAAATGACTTAATACTATATCAATATCTCTTTTAATCATTTCTTTACTTTGGCCTTTTATACCTACCATTAAGCATACTGAACTAAAATACTTTCTAACTTCATTATAGTCTTTGAATCTAGCATTTTTATTTAACACTAAATTTCTAAAGTTACTATCAAAACTTTCAACTCCAATTTTAAAAATAACTTCAATTCCAAAGAAATCTCTCATTTCTTGTAATCTACTTCTATAGCACCAATGGCTTTCTAAGAACATCTTTTTTATATTCTTTTCTATTACTATTTTTCTAATGCTTTCCAAGGTTTCAATAGGTAATTCAAAGCAGCTTCCTGAATTAATCACTTCTAAGGTACCATATGTTCCTTTTACTTCCTTTAACACATTTTTATTTATATCATTGATTTCTGAAGAGTTTGTTGAATTATCCTCTACATAATCACAAAATGTACACTTCCCCCAAACACATGGAAAGGCCTTTAGTAATACTATTTCTCTTTTATTTTTCCCTATTATTATATTATATCTATCCATACTATTCATCCCCAACAATATTGCTTTTAATATCTAATGGTAACATTTTAATAATTGTAAAAACTAATCCAAAGCTCACGGCTTTATCTAATAAATCTGTAAAAATCTGAGTAGAAAAAACTGCTGTAATAATACTAATTCCAGAGTTTTTAAGTATTGCAACTAAAATACTTGAACCTGAAGAAGTTACCCCTTGAAAAACAAAGGAAGCAATAACCGCTGCTGTTGCTGAACCTAAAACTGTAACTAATAATATCCTTAAAATCAACTTTAAAACTCCAACCTTCTTACCTTTAAAAAACAATCCTGTACCTATCCCCACTACTAATTGTACTGGTAAAAAATAAAATGAAATAGGATCAAAGGTCATACCATTAATAATTGATGATAATCCTCCAACCACAGCTCCACTTACTGGTCCAAATAATATTGAAACTAAAATAGTTCCTATAGTATCAATGTAAATTGGAAGTTTTAATGATAATGCTATAAATCCTCCTACTAAGTTTATAGCTACTGCTAAACCCATAAAAATAATTCTCTTATTCTTTTTACTATTCATATTTCTAACCTTCCTCCTCTTAATTTAGTCCATATTTAGAATTATTTAAAATTGATATTATATCTTCTTTATGTTTTGGAAAAATTCTTGTTAGAAACATTTCCATAAAACCTTTTGAATTTACCTCTGTTAACACTAGACAATTTGGTTTTTCTCTATAAAAATCCCCTTCATCCACCAGTGTCATTCCTATAGCTTTTCCCTCTGTAACTATATCTACAAAATATTCCTTTCCAGAGCATAATTCAGGATTAATAAAATATGCTACTGCTAGTGGATCATTAATTACACATCCCAAGGTTCTTTCTTGGTTCCAATGAAAGCCCACATAAAATTTAGTTATCTTTACAATTAACTCTCCAAGAGGTTCATTAAACTGCCTTATCATCTCAATGTAATTGGGAGTTAAAACACATTGTCTAGTAACATCTAATCCCACCATGGTAATCTTCCTTTTTAATTCCTTAAAGACTTTTTCTACACCATGAGGGTCAACCCAGAAATTAAACTCTGCTACTTGAGAACAATTCCCAAAGCTCTTAAAAGCTCCTCCCATAAGAACTAACTCCTTCATCTTTCTTGTAACTTCACAATCTTTTTCTAAAGCTTTTGCTATATTAGTTAAAGGACCCAATGCGATAATTGTGATATCCTCTGATTTTAACTCATCTAGAATAAAATTTACTGCACCTTCTTTATAGGTTACCTCCTCTACCCTTGGTAAGAAACTTTCACCAAGTCCATCTCTTCCATGGGTATCCTCTGCAGTAATTAATTTTCTTTCCATAGGTTCGCATTCCCCAAGATACACTGGTATATCTAACCTATTTAGTTCTTTAAGTATCTTTAATGCATTTTCTGCCCCCTTTTTTCCATGGACATTCCCCGATACTATAGTTATCCCTTTAACATCTATCTCCTCTGATTTTAGTGCAAGAATTATAGCCAATGAATCATCAATTCCTGGATCACAATCTATTATTACTTTTCTCTTATCCATCTTTTCTCTTCCTTTCTTAATGAAACCATAAAAAATGCCTTGAGCTCCATCCCAAGGCATAAAAAATACAACCTAAAAAAGGTCGCACTAAGGGTATAGCACGACCATATAAGTCTTATTCCCTAGTTTTTTATAGAGGGATGGTTACGAACCTCTCCCACAGAATTCTGTGGATTTTTTATTAAATTCTTAATTTAACATATCATATTTTATACCTTATATCAACTGCTTATCTATAATTATGTATATTCTTATTTAAAGAGCATAACCACTAATCCTTGAACTATACCTATTGCAGCTCCTAAGATAAAGCCCAAAACTTCAATATGTTTTAATTCCTTTTTAGCTACATTTATAATAATTCTTTCAAGTTCTTGTAAATCCAACTCATTTATTTTTTCTTCAACCATTTCTTTAATATCTACTTTATCTTTGATATGATTAACAGCTTCACTTTCCATTTCCTTTAAAGCCCCATCAACTTCTTCCTCTATAATGCTATTAATTGGTCCTTGAACCATGATTCTAAAGGGTGCTGGCACAAAATCCATCTTTCCTGCCACTAAATTTCTTATTTTATTTTTAACTAACTGACTAAATATAACCTTATCTTCTTCTGTGATTGCATTTTTTATTATATCATCAATTGACAATAACTCCTTTGCCACCACTTCCCCAATATTTTGTGCTATTTCATTTTTTCTCTTTGGAATTAATCCTATTATCTCTAAATTTATTAATGGAATTTTAATTGGATTAATTGGTCTAAACATAAGCTTTATGGCTAATATGTTTGTTACCCATCCAATAACCCCTCCTACTACTGCTAATAAAAATACAATAACTAAACTATTCATGATGTCCTCCTAAGTATTTCAAAATTTCTATTAATATTCTACAACAATTATTCTTGTTTTTCTATTGAAACTAACTTATTTTTCTAATAAACTATTTTTAAGTGATTCTTTTGTTTGGTTTTGTAAAGATAACCAATGCAAACTTGAATCTTTTTTACTTTGTATTCTTATGATAACTTTTATAGGAATACAATTAATAAAAATAGGTGGTGTTAAATATGATATTTTCTACTCTAATTATAAATAAGGATGAACCTATTTATATGCAACTAGAAACACATATCATTAATGGAATAAAAAAGGGTGAATTAAAAAAAGATAGTAAACTACCTTCCACAAGAGAAGCAAGTAAGCTTTTAAACATAAGTAGGAATTCTGTCATTGCTGCCTATGAAGAACTGGAAAGCAAAGGAATAATAACTACTAAGAGGGGTGTTGGTACCTTTATTTTAATGGAGACTGAAAACACCTGTGAAGAATATAATATTAATTTTATGAATATGATTAACAATTATGCTGATACCCTTAGAGATCTTGATATTATTAAAAGTGAACTTCCCTATAAAAACAATATGATTTCCTTTAAATCTATTGCCCCTGAACCTAGTCTCTTTAATATTGATGACTTTAAAAGAGCTCTCTTAGATGCTTGGACTTATGAGGAAGAAAACCTATTAAACTATGGATATGCTAAGGGATATGCCCCTTTAATCCAATATTTTCTTCAGTATATGGAGGAAAAAAGAGTTAATACTGAAGGTAGAGATATATTAATCACTAACGGTTTTACTGAAGCCTTTGATATTATTATAGGTTCTTTAACTAAAAAAGGAGATATAATCCTTTGTGAAGAACCTACCCATAATACAGCATTAAAAATTATGAAATCCTATGAAATTGAAGTTATCCAGGTAAAAATGAATGAAGAAGGTATGGATTTAGAAGATTTACAAATGAAGCTTGAAAAGTATAATCCTAAATTTGGATATATAATCCCTTCTTATAATAATCCTACAGGTATTGTAACTAAAACCAAAAGAAGAAAAGAAATTTATAATCTTTTTAGACAGTACTCTGTACCTATAATTGAAGATGGATTTAATGAAGAGCTTCTATACTCTAGCTCTCCCATCGATCCCATAGCATCATTAAGTGGCATGGGTAATAGTATAATCTATATTGGCAGTCTTTCTAAAATACTCTTTCCAGGTCTTAGAATTGGATGGATTTTAGCAAGTAAAGATTTGATTGATGTTTTAGAAAGTGTAAAAAGAGGTAGAACCATTCACTGTTCTTTCCTTGATCAAGCTTCCTTTTACTATTACTTAAAAAGTGGAGCCTTTAGTAGGTATGTAAAAAATGTAAGAAAATATTATAGAGATAAGTATAATCTGGTTATGGAAATGATAAATGAATACATCCCTTATGAATATGTTACTGGAGAAGGTGGCCTTCATATATTTATTAAGCTTAAAAATAATATAGATGCAAGACAACTTCTAGATATATGTTATAAGGATAATGTGCTATTTATGCCTGGTGATATCTTTTATATAAATAGTGGCAAAGGCAAGGATTGCTTTAGAATAGGCTTTGGTAGAGTAAGTGATGAAGATATCAAATTAGGAATAAAAATAATTGGTGATAATATAAAAAAGCTAAGTAAACCACCTTATCAATAAATCCTGTACTAACTGGCTCTTGTGATTTAATGTAATTATACTAAAATAATAGTATAAGGTAAGTTTCACTTGATATAACGAAGTAAATTCTTAATGAATATAACTAAAATAGCTTACTAGAAATAATGAAAGAAATTACGAGGTGTAACAATGGAAAAAATAATGAGACCTGTATGGGCTGAGATAAACTTAGATACAATAGCCACTAACACAAAAAATATAAAAAAATTAGTTGGAGATAAAGAGCTCATTGCTATCGTAAAAGCAGATTGCTATGGACATGGAGCTGTGGATGTTGTTCCTACCCTTTTAGAAAATGGAGCCTCTAGACTCGCTGTAGCAATGCTGACAGAAGCCATAGAACTTAGAGGAAATAATATTAATGCTCCTATAGTAATTTTAGGATATACTCCTTTATACTTAGGCGAAGAGCTAATAAATTATGATATTGAGCAAACAGTATATGATTTAGATTATGCAAAGGAACTATCAAAAATAGCCTTAAGCTTTAATAAAAAAGCTAAAATCCATATTGCCATAGATACTGGTATGGGTAGAATAGGATTTCTCCCTGGTGATGATACCGTTAAAACTATAAATGAAGTTTATAACTTAGAAGGTTTAGAAGTGATTGGAATATATTCTCACTTCTCCACCTCTGATGAAAAAGACAAATCCTATGCCAATGAACAACTTTTTAAATTTAAAAAGGTTATTGCGGATTTAAAAGCTCTTGGAATTGAAATTCCGTTAAAACATATTTCTAATAGTGGAGCAATTATAGATATGCCTGAAACTTATTTAAATGGCGTGAGACCAGGCATTATACTTTATGGTTATTACCCTTCTAAAGAAGTTTCTAATGATAACCTTTCAGTAAAACCAGCTCTAACTTTGAAAGCAAAGATAGCCCATGTAAAAGAATTGCATGAGGATATGTATATAAGTTATGGTAAAACCTTTAAAACCAATAAAAAAACTATTGTAGCTACACTACCAATAGGCTATGGAGATGGTTATCCTAGATCATTAAGTGAAAATGCTAAGATAATTGTTAATGGTAAATTTGCTAGTATTCTAGGTAGAATTTGTATGGATCAGTGTATGATTGATGTAACAGACATAGAAAATGTAAAAACTGGTGATGAAGTTATTATTTTAGGTGGAGAAGGAGACTTAAAATTTAACGCTGATGATATGGCAGAAGCCTTAGGCACAATAAACTATGAAATTCTTTGCAGAATTAAATCCAGAATTCCTAGAGTATATATTAAGAATAAAGAAATAGTTAAAGTTAGAAATAACATATAAAAAAAGGGGGCGTCGCAAAATA
>NZ_DGRF01000088.1:0-28499 GCF_002390995.1 Clostridium sp. UBA4395 | reverse complement strand
ACTCGTTACAAATCAACAGGCTGTCGCCTAAAAAAAACTTCACGTGCTAAACTTCTGATAAGAAATGCTTCTCCTAGCTATGGGAGTGATGATTATTATAAATTTTGGCAAGAACTATATAATTATAATAAGACTTTACCTAATGATAAAAAAACAGGCTTTTGGTATTGATATAGATTTTCAAGTTAATTATACTTTAAACGAAATGTTTAGCTTGATTCCTAACAAAGAACCAGCTGAGAGAATAAAAAAGAAAATAAATGATTTTAAAGATATACTTGGTAACAATGTAGAAGACGATGAAGCTAGAGTTACAATATTAGTAAATTTAAATAAGGATATAAACAATAATGCTGATGTATACAAAGGTTTTTTAGGAGATGACTTTAACAAATTTAACAATAACCTAGGTAGTATGATAAATACTATAAAATATATGAAAAATCAAAGTGAATATAGAGATGATTTAATCTATGATAACTTTATAAGAGGATATATAGGATGAAAATCCTAAGGGAAAATACTATGGACAATTTGGTATGGCACATATTTTCAGGGAAAATATAAAATCTAATGGAGAAGAAACAATTACATTGGCAAAATTTATTGAGGCTAAGGAAAAACTTAAAGTATTATCTATACCTATATCATCTGGTGAAACAGTAATTCCAAAGGAGGATATAGAACAACTAAAGTTAGCAGAGTTTACTTTATTTAAATTGAATGGCAAAAATTCACCTTATGAAAAAGGACTGGAAAATTCTCTTACAGATAATTTATTTGACTTATAAATGGTAGTACAATAGACAATTATCAGTACGTAATTTGTTTTTGGTATAAATAAATTTTAATAAATATTTTAGTTGCGTAACAAAAGTTACAGACCTATTATAGAAATCTAGTTATAATTAAGCTATAGTAAATATAGTTTAATTTAAATCTGGTGTTGAAATTAAACAAAAAATAAGTGTGCTAAAAAATATAATTTTGAGAAATATGATAAATTAGATTAAATAATAGGTTTAGGAGGATTTGTTATGAAGAGAAAAATAATTAAGATTCATGAGGAAAAGTGTAATGGCTGCGGATTATGTGTTACAGCCTGTCATGAAAAAGCTATAGAATTAGTCAATGGAAAGGCAAAGCTTGTTAGCGATATATATTGTGATGGATTAGGAGATTGCTTACCCAATTGTCCTACATCAGCTATAGAGATTATAGAAAGAGAAGCGGATGAATATGATGATGATGCAGTAAAGGCAAGAATTTTAGAACTAGATAATAAGTCTAAAGAGATTAAAGACATAAACATTGGTGGGGAAGAAAAGTTGCCATGTGGATGTCCTGGAACAATGGCTAAAACTATTGAAAGAAAACCGATAATCACTATGGAAACTATACCTAAAAAAAGAGAAAATACTATTGAAAACAACTCTGAGCTTATGCAATGGCCGGTACAATTGAACTTAATAAATACTAGTGCCCCATATCTAAAGGATGCTAGCTTATTAGTAGCAGCGGATTGTACAGCTTATGCTTATGGAAATTTCCATAGAGACTTTATGAAGGGTAAAGTTACAGTAATAGGATGCCCAAAACTCGATGACAATGAACATTATAAGAATAAA
Source organism: Clostridium sp. UBA4395 (assembly GCF_002390995.1). Lineage (NCBI taxonomy): Bacteria > Bacillati > Bacillota > Clostridia > Eubacteriales > Clostridiaceae > Clostridium > Clostridium sp. UBA4395. The sequence continues at coordinate 26,871 of NZ_DGRF01000088.1, read as the reverse complement.
TTAACTGAAATACTTAAGAAGAACAATATAAAGAGTATAACTGTAGTTAGAATGGAAGTACCATGCTGCTCAGGAATAGTAGCTTCAGTTAAAAGTGCCATGCTTCAAGCACAAATAATAGTTCCTTATAAAGAAGTAACCATTGGAACTAATGGTGATATAATAGAGGGATAATTGAATATATTTTAAGTGTGGGCTATCTATAAATCTGTTAATTTAATAGATTTATAGATAGCTTTTATTGTTACGTAAATATTTGAAAATTTTAAAGAGGGGTAATAGAAAATTAATGGATTAAAAGGATAATATAATGTATAGTAAATGTAAAGATGAAAAAATCCATAGGAAGGAAATAAGCACCTATGTCAAATTCAATAATAACAAAAAAAGCATTAGCTAAATCTTTGAAGGAATTAATGAATTCTATATCCGTAAATAAGATATCTGTTAAAGAAATAGTTAATAACTGTGGATTAAACAGACAAACATTTTACTATCATTTTCAAGATATATACAATCTACTGGAATGGATTTATGAAACTGAAGCTGTAGAAAGTATATCGCAATACAGAAGTTATAACACCTGGACTGATGGATTTCAAAAAATTTTCAACTATATAGAAGGTAATAGAAGATTTTGTATGAATACTTTAAATTCATTAGGAAAAAACTACCTAGATTCATATCTTTATACAGTTACTTATGATTTAATTATTGGAGTAGTTAATGAAGTTTCTCAGAATATGAGAGCTACAGAAGACAATAAAAAGTTTATTGCAAATTTTTATACTTTAGCATTTACAGGTTTGGTAATTCAATGGATGAATAGTGGAATGAAGGAAGATTCTCATAAGATTATTGAAAAGTTAAGCGAATTAGTAGAAGGTAACTTTATGAGAGCACTAGAGAGATATGAAAAGGATGCATAATAAATATATCCATCATGCATCCTTTAAAACTTATATATTCTTTAAAGTATTAGTATAATTATATAATATTAAATATAGCTATGATTTAAAAGTTACTTTAGTTTATTACCATCTTCATCAATGTAAAACCACTGATTATCTAATTTTACAGATATGGGAGCTATATCCCCGAAGGAAGGAGTAATTTCATCATATATAATATCTGTAAACTTATTAGAGGATTTGTTATAAAGCCCCAATTTATTATCTTTACTTACTAAAAAGACATTTTCATTGTAGGGGTCAATAATATCATATTCGCATTTTAAAATTTCCTTTTGGGTTTTATCAATAAGACCCCATTTAGCATTTAGGCATACTTGAAATATATTTCTAGATGAATCAATATTATAAACCTCATCATAAATAGGAGGAACGACCTCAATTCCATTAGAAGCTAAGATACCACATTTGCTTGACTTATAAATGGTAGCAAAGCCATCATGGAATGGATAAATTTCAGTATAGTCTGTGGTAAGTATAATTTCACCTTGTTTATTTATAAATACATTCTTACGGTTACCATCTTCATCTACATAGCTAGCAGCAAACATATCATCTTCTGAACCTAATTGAATATATTCAAACTTAGGTTCAAAGAGCAATTCACCTTTAGTATTCATAAGACCAACCTTGTTATCTAAGGAAGCTACTAAAATGTCATTTTCAAAAAAAGAATTTATATAGTCATATTTAAATGGAATGACAACATCACCATTCTTGTCTATACGTCCAGCCTTACCATCACGATATACTGTAGCTAGTCCATTGAAAAATGAATCAGTACCATCGTAAATAGGTTTAATTATCATTTCATCTTTAGTATTTATATAACCCAATTTTCCATCGATTTCTACAGCAGCTATACCTTCATTGAAGCTTAAGTAATAAGAATATTTAGGTTCTACTATAGTTTTACTTTCTAGATTTACAAAACCAAATTTTCCGTTACTTTCAATACAAACTATAGAATTGTTAGGCATTATGGCAGTATACTTGGGCTCTACTTTTAAATTTGAATTTAAAGCTATAAAGCCTTGGTAATTGTTTTCTGTTATAATGGCTATATTTTCCTCTCCACAATTATATAATGAAATTGGGGTTTCAGATACGAAATCAACTACTATATTGTTTTTAAAGTCTATACAACCATACTTACTGTTTTTTTTAACAGAAATGAGAGTATCAGATACAATAGTAGCTTCTTCATAATCAAAAGGAATTATCACATTATTTTTTTTATCAATAGCACCCCAAAATCCATCTTTTTTTACAGGGGCTATATTGTTATAAAATGAATGTGCTTCTTCATAGGTTGGAGTTATAACTAGATTTTCTTCTGTATCAATAAATCCCCAGAGACCTCTAAGTTTAACTGCTGCTAGACCATCAGTGAAAGAAGAGGCTTCTTCATATTTATTATTGTTATTACAACCACTTAGAACAACACAAAAAAATAATAATACTATTAATAGAATTTTATTTAAAATCTTCATATACCCTCCTTTTAAAATGCTATTTACTATATTTTAACATTATATTTTCTATAGGTATACCAGATTTAGCAAAAAATAAAAAATGCAGTATTATGTAAAATACCGCATTTTGGCTATATATTAGATGTAAATCTATTTTCTTTTATTGGATATTTCAATGTTTACTTTTCTTTTACCAAACATTTTTCCTTTAGAATTCTCTAATATTATATTTACAAGATTGCTAGGTACATCAACAAAGGAGAACTTATCAAGGATATCAATTCTTCCAATTTCTTTACCTTTAACACCGGCAGTGTTATCTAAAAATTCAATAACATCTTTAGCTCTGGCCTTGTCGAGCTTTCCTATAGATAAGAATAATCTTGTTGTATCATCTACATCTACAGACTCTTCAGCATAGTTACAATTTAATTCTTTATCAAACATTAGTTTAAGTAAAGAAGCAGTAACATCTTCAGCACCATACTCATTTATTAGTTCTTTAGCCATAGGTAAGAATGTGTTGTATGAGTCTTCTTGTAATACATTGCCAATGTTTTCTATTAAACTTCCAGATTTAGCAGAGAATATATCAGCTAAAGTAGGAATGTCTTTTTTTACTATTTTACTTTTAGTATGATTTTCTATTTGTCTTATAAAAGAAACTTCTTTTCTTGAAGCAAAGCTATAAGCAATACCTTCTTTATTAGCTCTTCCAGTTCTTCCTATTCTATGCACATAAGATTCTATATCTTGTGGTAAGTCATAGTTAATAACATGAGTAACATCTTCAACATCAATTCCACGAGCTGCAACATCAGTAGCTACAAGGAAATGTAGTTGTCCGCTCTTAAACTTAGCTAATGTGTTCATTCTTTGGCTTTGTTTCATATCTCCGTGCATACCTTCAACACTATAGCCTTTACCATGTAAAGCATCAACTAATTCATCTACACCTTTTTTAGTTTTACAGAACATTATTGTTGTAGTTGGATTATCTACGTCTAAAATTCTACAAAGTGAATCAAATTTATTAGATGAGTTAACTAAAAAGTATGATTGTTGTATTTTGGATACAGTCATGGATTTTTTAGCTATTACAATATGTTGAGCATCAGGTTTCATGTAATTTTTAGATAGGTTTTTTATTGGTCTTGGCATTGTAGCAGAGAATAAAAGCGTTTGTCTTTCCTCATTTAAGTTAGATAGGATACTTTCAATATCCTCAATAAATCCCATGTTTAACATTTCATCAGCTTCGTCTAAAACTAAAAATTTAACATTTTGAAGTTTTAATGTTCTTCTATTAATGTGATCTAATATTCTTCCAGGAGTTCCAACTACAATATCCACTCCTCTTTTTAGAGCAGAAAGTTGTCTGTCAAAGGATTGACCACCATAGATTGGTAGGATTTTATACTTTTCATACTTACACAATTTCAAAAGTTCTTCGCTAACCTGAATAGCTAATTCTCTTGTTGGAGCTAATATTAAGGTTTGGATAGCTCCACCCTTAGGACCCATGTTGCTAAGAATAGGTGCTCCGAAGGCAAGGGTTTTACCAGTTCCTGTTTGCGCTTGACCTATTATATCGTAACCTTGTAAACTTACAGGAATGCTTTTCTCTTGTATATCACTAGGATTTTCAAAGTTTAAGTCATTTATAGACTTTAATATGGAATCCTTAAGTCCAAGTTCTTCAAATTTAGTTTTTATCATTCATATTCCTCTTCTCTTTTTTCTTTAAATACATCTAATAGTAACACAGTAAATCCATAATAGCAATTGTAAACTGAAATTTTATACCTAAGTATTTATCCTAAGTATAATGAAATAAATAAAAATTATGCAGGTGGAAATATAAAACTCTATTACATTTATAGAAAATCATATATTATATTATGTGTAGATATAATTAGAATTATAGGTATAATTATATATAGATATTTTAAAGTAAGGAGAATATATGAAAAAATTTTTATTTGATACAATGGAAACATATTTGGAAAATGGACTTAGGTTAATAACTATAAGAAAAGAAACCCAAATAGCTTCGTTAAATATAGGAGTTATGGTTGGAGCTGTTTGTGAAGAAAAGCAAGAACGTGGTATATCTCATTTCATAGAGCATATGCTTTTTAAGGGAACTGTAAATAGAGATAATGAAAAATTAAATGGTGATTTAGAAAATTTAGGTGGAGAGTATAATGCTTATACAGATTATATGTCCACTGTTTTTAATACTACTACTTTAAATGAAGAATTAGATGTAAGTTTAGAATTGATTAGTGACTTACTTCAACATCCTACTTTTTTAGAGGAACACATTGAGAAGGAAAGAGGAGTAATATTAGCAGAATTAAGAAGTGGTAAGGATGATGTAGAAGATTTATCTTTCCAGAAAATAAATGATATGGCATTTACTCATAGTCCATTGAAGATTGATGTAATAGGAAAAGAAGAGATTGTAAAGTCAATTAGTAGAGAAGATTTGATAATATATTATAATAATCACTATGTTTCTAATAATACAGTGATAACAGTGGTATCATCTTACGAACATGAATATGTAATAGAGTTAGTTAAAAAATATTTTAGTCAGTGGAAAAGAAAAGAAGTAAATAAGCCTATTTTAAATTTTGAAAAAAATAAAGACAAATTTGAGATTACTCATAGAGATAATATGGAGCAGAGTACAATAATATATTTATATACCTTTAATGACCTAACTAAGAAGGAAGAGTTAGCTTTAAGAATATTAAATCACAAGTTTGGTGAGAGTTCTAATTCTATATTATTTAGAGAACTTAGAGAAGATAGGGGACTTGCTTATGATATTTATACAAGTCTTGACTTAACAAACAACTTGAAAACTTTATATATCTATGCAGCAGTAGCGCCAGAGGATGTTGATGCAACTATAGAAACTATAAATAATTGTATAGAAAAAATTAAAGAGGAAATAATTGTATTTGATGGTAATACTATAAATTTAATGAAAAAGGTGTTTAAGACTGCTATAGCTTCTACTTTAGAGGATTCAACAGATTTAGGAAATTATGTAGTACATCAAGCTATGGAAGAGGATAATCTATATCAATTTAATGAAGATATGGAGAATTTGAATTATATAGTAGCTCAAGATTTATATGAAGTAGCTAAGAAGGTATTAAATAAGCCTACAATTCATGTGCTTCTATGTGATAGGGAGTAAGGTATAAAATTTCTATAGATGATGGGAAGGAAGAACAGTGAGTAAAATAATTACTAAGATTGAAGCCCAAAAGAAAAAGGATAACAGAGTGAATATATTTATAAATGGTGAATTTGCCTTTGGATGTAGCAGTGAATTAGTATATTATCATAATTTATCTAAGGGAAAAGAAATTAATATTGAAGAACTAAAGAAAGTTATAGTTGAAGATAATTTTCTTACAGCAAAGGCAAAGGCATTAAAGTATATTGAGAGAGCTCTAAAGAGTGAGTTTCAAGTGAGAGAATTTCTACAAAAAAAGGAATATGAAGATAGTGTCATAGACAGAGTTTTAGAATTTTTAAAGGCATATAAATTTATAGATGATGAATATTATGCAAAAGCTTTTGTAACACAAAATATTAAAATAGAAGGCAAAGGAAATATTAGATATAAACTTATAAAAAAGGGTATATCTGAGGAAATGATAAATAACATACTAAATGAAATTTCTTCTAAGGATGAAGAAACAGTGGCTTTAAAGCTAGCAGAAAAAAAACTTAAGGTGCTATGTAAAAATGAAGGCAATATATTAAAAATAAAAAGTAAACTTAATACTTTTTTAATATCTAAGGGATATAATTTTGATACTATTAAATCAGTAGTAAATAAATTAGAAATTAAGGAAAAAGAAAATATAGAAGTCTTTAGGGCAGAGGGTTATAATCAGGTTAAGGAAAATCAATGGGATGAACTTCTCAGTATTGCAGAGAAAAGATATGAACGCCTTAGCAAATCAGAAGAGGATGCAATTAAAATAAAGAAAAAACTACAGGATTTCCTCTTAAGAAAGGGTTATAATTACAGCGATATCAAAACTGTATTAAACAAGATTATTAAAGGTGAAGATTTCTATTATTAAATCTAGAAGAAAATGTAACAGGAGAGAAAAGGAGGGATAGAATGGAATTTTTAGAGGAGTATAATATAAATATTGTTTCATTAGTATTGGTTATAGCATTTGTATATCCTGTAATAATGGGCATTGTATTTAAATTGAAAAGTAAAAGCATGGTGGTTACAATTAAGGGTGTATTAACTTCTGTGGCAATGGTTTGTTCAATAATATTAACTACTGTGGTGGTAAAAAATGTGTTTGCATTAGATAAGTATGGATTAGTTGAATATATATCCTCAAAGATTTCTCCATCCTTTGCTTATCTTATTACTAAATCTAAGCTATTTAATGGAATTATACTATTGTTTACATTCTTAATTATTTATCAGATATTTAAAGCCCTTATAGAATTTATCAGTAGGACTACTTTATATCCAGCTTCAGATGCCATTGATACAAGTATTAGAAATACAGGTAGAGGTACTAGAGCTTTATTAGGAGGAATATTTCAAATTCCTAAGGCGATATGTTATATGATAATATTATCAGCACTACTTAGCTATGCATCAATTTTTTTAAATAATCCAAAGCTAGATAGTAAATTAAATTCATCTACCCTATATAGTTATATTAATAAAAGGATTGTAGAGCCTGTTACGGATTCTGAGATAGCTAAAAGTTTTCCCAATATATTAGAGAACTCATTTAAGGTGGTAGATGAGAAAAATAATATAGTTAATGATGTAAATGGATATCTCCAAGGGATAGTTTTTTATAATGGAGTAACATTAGATGAGGGAATAAGATCTAATGAGATTATAGACAATACTGCGTTAAGTATAACTAGTAAGTATGATAATGATTATGATAAAGCAAGAGCTTTATATGAATGGATAGGGAATGCTATAATTTATGACGATGATAAGGCTACAGAAGTTATGAATAATCCCATACCTACAGAGATTAATTCTGGAGCCATAAATACTTTTAATACAGGAAAAGGTGTTTGCTTTGACTATGCATGTTTATATGTTGCAATGTGTAAAGCAAATGACATACCAGTAAGACTAATTGTAGGAGAAGGTTATAATGGAATGTCTTGGGTTAGTCACTCATGGAATGAAGTGTATATAAAGGAAATGGATAAATGGGTAAATGTGGATTCAACTTTTTATAATGCAGGGAATTATTTTGATAATGATACTTTTAATTCAGAGCATAGAAATAGAAAAATCGCAGGAGAATGGAAGTAAAAATTTAATTAAGACTTAAGTTTAAATTAGTCTTTTATATTAGATTTATGTAACTTTTGTATTATAAAGTCTGTATTATAAAATTAAAATAATAGCTAAGTATAAAAAAACAAGCTTATATGCTTGTTTTTTTATACTTAGAAAGTATGAAACTTATGGCCTTTTCACATTCTGTATCCGTATTATCTATGGACCATGCAGTATTAAAATAGTTTAGAGCTTTTTTATTCTCATCCATCATTACATGACAATAAGCAAGGTTGAAATAATATTTACTTTCTTTTCGTAGATTCAAAGCTCTATGAATAAGAGGTATTGCAGCCTTATAGTTTTTTAGTTTAATAAAACATACAGCAGAATTATAAAGTGAAGGTGCTTCATATTCCTTTAACTCTGCAGATTTTTTATACATATCAATAGCATTTTTATAGTCCTTAAGTTTATATAAATCATTACCTTGTGCAAAATAATTCAAGGAAAAGACCTCCTAATTAGTACTTTATCTTAATATTTTCCATTTTGTTCTAAAATATACTATAACACTTATAAATTTATATAAATTAGATTTTAAAATTTATATTGACAAAAGAGTTGTATTGTATATAATATTATAAAAGAGAAATATATAATACATAATAAATTGACTGTGATGAAGAGGAGTAAGAATATGAAATATTAAGAGAGGAAAATCCATGGGCTGAAAGGTTTTCTATAGGAAGTATTTTGAAGGTAGCTTCGGAGTTGCTTTAGCGAAATTAAGTAGCTAGAGACGGTGGTTCCTCATCGTTAAAATTAAGAGAGTCTTAAAAGTAATTTTGAGAAATAAAGGTGGTAACGCGCGCTGTCGTCCTTTGGGGTGATAGCGCTTTTTTTAATTAATTTTATACTAATCTATTAAATTACCATAGTATTAAATATGTTAATAAATGTAATGATAATTTATGTGTAATAGTTTAGTTAAAGTTTTGTACATTATAGCTACTAAGAACTGTAATTGTTAGAACAAGTAATCAAAAGTAAAAAATAAAAACAATAGAAGGGCAGGTAATAACAATGGATGAAAATAATAATATAGCAAAGAATTATGATCCTAAAGAGTTTGAAGAAAGACTATATAAGTGGTGGGAAGAAAGTGGATTTTTTACTCCACAAGTAGATAAAAATAAAAAGCCATATACAGTAATAATGCCACCACCTAATATTACAGGACAACTGCACCTTGGTCATGCTTTAGATAACACTCTTCAAGATATACTTATAAGAACTAAGAGAATGCAAGGATATAGCACATTATGGCTTCCAGGAGAGGACCATGCAAGTATAGCTACTGAAGTAAGAGTTGAAAAAGCTTTACTTGCAAAAGGAATTAAAAAGAAGGAAATTGGTAGAGAGGCATTTTTAGAAAAGGTTTGGGAATGGACAGAGGAATATAGAGATAGAATTAAAACTCAACTTAAAAAAATGGGTTGTTCTGCTGATTTTACAAGAGAAGCTTTTACTATGGATGAAAATTTAAGTAAGGCTGTTAGAGAAGTTTTTGTTAAATTATACAAAGATGGTCTTATATATCAAGGAAATAGAATTACAAACTGGTGTCCTAAATGTATGACTGCTATCTCAGATGCGGAGATTGAATATGAAGAGCAAGGAGGACATTTCTGGCACATCAATTACCCAGTAATAGGTAGTGATGAAGTAGTTGAAATTGCTACAACAAGACCAGAAACTTTACTTGGAGATACTGCAGTAGCAGTTAATCCTAAGGATGAAAGATATGCTCATCTAGTTGGTAAGAAACTTAGGTTACCATTAGTGAATAGAGAAATTCAAGTTGTTGCCGATGACTATGTAGATATGGAATTTGGAACAGGTTGTGTTAAGATAACTCCAGCTCATGACCCTAATGATTATCAAGTAGGTAAAAGGCATAACTTAGATGAAGTTGTAGTTTTGGAGGAAAATGGAACTATATCTGAAGGTTATGGAAAGTATTCAGGACTTGAGAGATATGAAGCTCGAAAGCTTATTATAAAAGATTTGGAAGAACAAGGATATTTAGTTAAGATTAAAGATCATAGTCATAACGTAGGAACTCATGATAGATGTGGATGTACTATTGAGCCAATGCTATCTAAGCAATGGTATGTAAAAATGGATACTCTTGCAGTACCAGCAATTAAAACCGTAAAAGAAAAAGATATAAAATTCATTCCAGAAAGATTTGAAAAAATCTATTATAACTGGATGGAAAATATTCAAGATTGGTGTATTTCAAGACAATTATGGTGGGGACATAGAATTCCAGTTTGGTACTGTAAAGATTGTGGAGAGATAATAGTTGAAACAGAAGCGCCAGCTCATTGCAGTAAGTGTAGCTCTACAAATCTAGAGCAAGATAAGGATGTTTTAGATACTTGGTTTAGTTCAGCATTATGGCCATTCTCAACTTTAGGTTGGCCTGGTGATACAGAGGATTTAAAATATTTTTACCCAACAAGCACATTAGTTACTGGTGGAGATATTATATTCTTCTGGGTTGCAAGAATGATATTTTCAGGTTTGTATAACATGGATGAAGTACCATTTAAAACAGTGTTTTTCCATGGGATGGTTAGAGATGATCAAGGTAGAAAGATGTCTAAGTCTTTAGATAACGGTGTTGACCCACTAGAAGTTATAGAAAATTATGGAGCAGATGCTCTAAGATTTTCCCTTGTTACTGGTAATGCTCCGGGAAGTGATATAAGATTCTATGAATCAAGAGTTGAGGCAGCAAGAAATTTTGCTAATAAGATTTGGAATGCATCAAGATTTGTTATGATGTACAATGATGAAGCTCTTATAGAGAAATATAAAGATTGTAAAAACTATTCTATAGCCGACAGATGGATATTATCAAGACTTAACAATATAGTTAAAGAAGTTACAGAGAATATAGAAAAATATGAAATTGGTATTGCACTTCAAAAGGTTCATGACTTTATGTGGACTGAATTCTGTGATTGGTATATAGAAATTGCTAAACCGTCTCTATATAGTGATAATGAAGAAGTTAAAGGAATAGCTTTAAATGTTCTCAATAAAGTTTTAGTTTCAGGATTAAAATTACTTCATCCAGTAATGCCATATATCACAGAAGAGATTTATACTCACTTAACTAAAGAAAGTGAATCTATTACAATTGCTAAATGGCCAGAGTTTGAAGCTGATTTAGAAGATTTCAAAGCAGAAGAATATATGAACTATATTATAGATGCCATAAGAAATACAAGAAATGCTAGAACAGAAATGAATGTACCACCTTCAAGAAAGGCTAAAACATATATATATGCAACTGAAGCAGCAGAAGCTTTCAGGGAAGGGAAGGTTTACTTTGAAAAATTAGCATCAGCTAGTGAAGTTATAATCTTAAAGGCTAAAGAAGAAGCACCAGAAAATATAGTATCTGTAGTTTCAAAGGGGGCAGAGATTTACATGCCACTTTTAGAGTTAGTAGATGTAGAGAAAGAGCTTGAAAGATTAAACAAAGAAAAAGCTAAACTACAAGGGGAAATTGAAAGAGTAGAGAAAAAACTTGCTAATGAAAGATTTGTTTCTAAAGCTCCAGCAGAGGTTGTTGAAGAGGAAAAAGCTAAGGGTGAAAAGTACAGAGAGATGTATAATTCTGTATTAGAGAGTATAGAAAAGTTACAATAAAAAACATTTAAGAATGTGTATATAAAAATAAATTTTAATATTAATAAATAGAAGGATATCTAAAAGTGTATAGACTATATATTTTATCTATAGTCTTATACTTTTGAGATATCCTTTTTAATATTGATAATTACTAGTGTGATATAGTTGAGTATGGATATGTAATGAGGTAAAATAGGTTATGAAATTAGAATTCAGGAGGGTTATTATGAATTATACTGAAGCTATTAACTATATAAAGGATACTGCTAAGTTTGGAAGTAAACTGGGCTTGGAAAGAACAGAAAAGATACTAGAACTCCTTGGAGATCCACATAAGAAGATTAAAACTATTCATGTGGCAGGAACTAATGGTAAAGGTTCAACCGCAGCTATGATTACAAAGATATTAATACATAGTGGGTACAAAGTAGGATGTTATATATCTCCTTATATTGAAGAGTTTGAAGAGCGTATTCAGATAAATAACAAGAATATTCCCAAGGAAGATTTAGCTAGGATAGTTACAGAAGTTTCAATGGCCGTTAAAGAAGTAACTACTTTAGGTTATGGTAACCCTACTGAGTTTGAGATAATAACTTGTGCAGGATTTTTATATTTTTATAAAATAAAGGCTGATTTTGTTGTTGTTGAGGTAGGACTTGGAGGAAGATTAGACTCTACTAATGTTATAGAACCTATTTTATCTATAGTTGGATCTGTAAGCTATGATCATATGAATATTTTAGGAAATACCTTAGAGGAAATTGCTTATGAAAAGGGTGGAATTATTAAAAATAATACTCCAGTAGTTTTATATCCACAGGAAGATAAAGTCACTAAAGTCATAGAGAACATTTGTAAAGAAAAAAATTCACCACTTATAAAAGTGAAAAGAGAAAATGCATCTTTAGTTAAAGTAGGAGAGTATAATGGAAATGCAGTGGTTCAAAATTTAAACATTATAACAGAAAGGGATAGTTATAATGTTAAATTATCTCTTTTAGGAACTTATCAGATTCAAAATTGTAATGTCGTTATAAATGTTTGTGAAGCTTTAATAGATCTTGGAGTTAATATTACAAAGGAAAGTATAACAAATGGTTTATCTCAAGTTAAATGGCCAGGTAGATTAGAAATTATGAGAAAAAATCCTTTAGTGGTAATTGATGGTGCTCATAATATTGATGGTATAAGGAAGTTAACTGAAAGTATAGAAATTTATTTTAAATATAAAAAGCTAGTGTTAATAATAGGAATTTTAGCAGATAAGCAAGTAGATGAAATGATAAATATAATATGTCCTAAAGCAGAAAAAATTATAGCTGTAACTCCTCATTGTGAGAGAGCTGAGCTATGTGAAGATTTAAAGTATAAGATTAATATTTGCAATAAAGAGTGTGAAGCTATTATGGATTATGAAGAAGCATACATTAAAGCACTTTCCTATTGTGATGAGGATACTTTACTAGTCATATCTGGTTCTCTTTATATGGTGGGAGATATGAGGAAGATAATAAGAAATCATAATTAATTTTAAATATAATAAATTTATGGTGCAACAAATTTTCGTAGCATAATGGAAGGTTCCTTCATAGTATAATGTGAGGAGGGATTCCAATGAGGTACTTATATATTTGTAATACAACTCAAGATAGCATTAACAAAATTGGTATAGAGAAGTTTGCATTAGAAGATGTTATAAAGTTAGAAGGAGTTAATGAAAATAAAGTAGGTCCTCATGGATTATGTATACAAGGGGATCAATTATTCACTTCAAATTGTTACGATGGTTCAGTGTCTATAGTTAATTTGAAGGATTTAAAATCCTATAGCTATTATTTAGGAAGAAACTGTAGAGATATTTGTGCCTTGGGAAATCATTTATATATTATTTGCGGAGACTCAAATAATGTAGTAACTTTTGATTTGAATAAAAAAGAAATAATAGAGATTATTCCTTGTGGAGACTCTCCACATAGTATTGACTGTTGTAATCACAGTAATGAAATAGTTGTAGCCAATAATGGTGACGATACAATTACAGTATTTGATTCGTTATATGGTAGTGACATTAAAAACATAAAGGTAGGGCAAGCACCAACAAAAGCGTTATTTACTTTAAATGGGGATTATATTCTTGTTTGTGAAAGTAGTGCAGGCAGCTTGGATAAGGGGTGTGTAAGTGTTATATCAAGCAGAAATCATAAAGTAATACATAGATTATCAGTGGGAAATTGTCCTTTTGATATGTATTGCGATGAAAAGTTTTGTTATGTATCTAACTATGGTGACGGAACTATATCCATTATTGATATTATAAATTTTATAAATGTAAAGAGTATAAGAATTGGTGGTATGCCTAGAGGAATAATTTGCGATGAAAGGTATATTTACGTAGGAGATAGCTATAATGATTTGATAATGAGGATTGATAAAAATGATAATCATGAAAAATTAATCATCCCATTAAAGGGCCAGCCTACAGGGATGATTATAGATTAAAATATTTATGAAAATACTAAGGGTAGATTTATAATGAGCTTAATAAAAATTACTCAGTTAAAACTTTAATAATCTTAGTGTATAAGTCAGAGGGGTTAGCTTTCCATTTGGAACATAACTCTCTGGCTTGTTTATTTGATGCCACTGTTACCTTAATTTCCATGAGAGGGATATTATTTTCAGAAGCACCTAGGCTAACTACATAACTATTGGAATTTTCAATGGTGTAATCAGCTGAAATTGTAGCCTCTTTTTTTATTAGATTCATTTTCCCATCTATATAAGAATTTAATTTACTTAAACTATCATTAGATAATCTATTTTTAAATAAAGATAGGACTTCTTTACCTTTACTTGATATTACTAATCTATCTTTATCTTTATAATTAATTTTATTTATTAGTTGAGACGAGATTAAATCATCTATATATTCTTGCAGTGTAAAATAATTTATAAAATTATTTTCAAGGACAATTTCTGTAAGTTGTATGTTTGATATAGGTAAATCAACTTTATCTATTATATGCAACAGTAGAAGCTTGTTTTCTGCTAAGTTCAAAGAATTATCAAACATAAAGTAACCTCCTTTAAACCATGTAATTTTATACATATTTATTATATTAAATTATAACACATATTTATTAAATATGAATTAAGTTTACATGCTATAGTATAGCATATAATAACTGATTATGAATATAATTTTATAGAAAGTATGTTTATAAGTAAAGGAGGAATATGGATAGATCTAATAGAATTAAGATAAAAATAACAACTTATTTAGCATTGTTAATATTAATAGTGTGTATAAGTATTATGGGACGTGTATTTTATAAAGAAACCTTTATTCCAACAGATAGAAAGGTACCTATTTATTCAGTAGACACAAAAGAAAAGAAAATGGCTATAACCTTTGATGTTAATTGGGGTGATGATAAAACTAATGAAATTCTAGATGTTCTCGATAAGTATAATGTAAAGGCCACATTTTATATTATCGGATTATGGTGTGATGATTATCCAGACAAAGTAATAGAAATTTCAAAGAGAGGACATGAAATAGGAAATCATTCTAATAAACATCCTGATTATACCAATATGACAAAGGAGAGTATAATTAAGGATTTAGAAATAGCTAATGCTAAAATATTAAATTTGACTGGAGAAACGCCTAAAACGTTTAGATTTCCATCAGGCTCATATAATGATGATTCAGTAGAAGTTATACAAAGTACAGGGTTAAAGGCGATACAGTGGGATGTTGATAGTGTTGACTGGAAGGCTAATGGAGCAGATATAGAATATGAAAGAATAGTATCAAAGGCAAGGGAAGGCTCTATACTACTATTTCATAACGATGGAAAGTACACCACAGAAAATTTGCCGAAAATAATTGAAAAATACCAAGCTATGGGTTATGAATTTATTACAGTGTCTAACTTAATATATAGTGATAATTATTATCTAGATCATACAGGGAAACAAATACTAAATAAAAATTGACAAAATTATTGCATATTTTAATTGTAAGACTAAAAAATGTGAATTTTTGAAAATTAAATGTTGTAAAATTTAGACAATTATTCTATAATTAATTCACGGGGGTAATGTAAATAGAACTATAAGAAAAATATTTGATTTTTACTATAAATAGTTATATTTTCATTTTTTATGAATATAAATTATAGTAAATTTTACTAAAAAACCAAGGGAAAGAGGGGTTACCATGGATAATAATATTTTTAATAACAAAATTTACTTAGAGGGAAAAGTTATCTCAGATTTAGAGTTTAGCCACGAAATGTATGGAGAGGGATTTTACAATTTTGAATTTGAGGTTTCAAGACTTAGTGATACTTCTGACATATTAGTAATTACAGTATCAGAAAGATTAATTGCAGGAATTGATGTAAGTATTGGAAGTGAGCTTGTAATAGATGGACAGCTTAGATCCTATAACAAGTTTGTAGATGGTGCCAATAGACTTATATTAACTGTATTTGCAAGAGATATTCGCCAACTTGAAGAAAGAGGAAAAAATCCAAATCAAATTTTCTTAGATGGATATATTTGCAAGGCACCCGTTTACAGAACAACACCATTTGGCAGAGAAATAGCAGATATGTTATTAGCCGTTAATAGATTGTACAATAAATCAGATTACATTCCTACTATCGCTTGGGGAAGGAACTCTAGATTTTGTAAGAGTTTAGAAGTAGGGGATAACATTAGAATTTGGGGAAGATTACAAAGTAGGGAATATCAAAAGAAAGTTTCAGATTCAGAAGTAGTTAAAAAAATTGCCTATGAAGTTTCAATCTCTAAAATGGAAAGAGTTACTGACGAAAATAGAGATAATGTAACTATTATAGGAAAAGTGGACAATGATCCATCTACAGATGAGAGTAACAATATACAAGAAGCAAATTTAAATGATAATGAAGAGAAAGAAGTTATTTAATGAGATAAATCAACCAAAAAGCTATCATGAGGAAGTCCTTCATGATAGCTTTTTGGTTGTTATTTTATAATTTATTATTTTCTTAGATCAGCTAAGATTTCAGTTTTACTCTTAGTTTTATCATCTACATGTTTAATTATTTTAGCTGGAGAGCCGGCTACAACTACATTTTCAGGTACATCTGTTGTAACGATAGCACCAGCAGCAACTACTGAATGATTTCCTATTTTTACACCTTCTAAGATTACTGCATTAGCTCCTATAAGTACATGATCACCAATTTCACATGGAGACTTGCTAGGTGGTTCTAAAACTCCAGCAACTACTGCTCCAGCTCCAAGGTGGACCCCTTTACCAAGCTTTCCTCTAGCACCTACAACAGCATTCATATCTACCATGGTTTCATCACCGATTTCAGCACCTATGTTGATAACAGCACCCATCATAATAACAGCATTATTTCCAATAGATACTCTATCACGTATTATTGCACCTGGCTCAATTCTAGCATTTATACTTCTTGTATCAAGCATAGGTATAGCTGAGTTTCTTCTATCAGATTCAAGCCTGTAGTTATGTATTTTTTCTTTATTTGCATCTAAAAAATTATTTATATCAGCGCTATCACCAAATAAAACATAAAAGCTGCCTTCGCCAAAACAGTCTACATTTTCAAAGTTACAATCTTTTAGATCACCTTTAACATAAGCTTTCACAGGGGTTGATTTCTTTGACTCCTTTATAAATCTAGCAATTTCATATGGATCAGTAAAGTTATATTCCATACCTCTAACTCCTTTCGACAAGTAATATATATTCATTTATATATTATCCTAAAAAACTCAACAATAATTATAAATAAATAAGATATTTTTGAATATAATACTTAGTATATTTAATTTATCAATATAGTATATCTATAGTTATATCATAAAAATCATATATAATGGAATATTTTATTTGTAAATGATATAATAAAATTAAAAAAAGTAGACCTAGGAGGTAAATATATGGGAAACTTAAACAAAGGATATATTCAAATATATACTGGAAACGGAAAAGGAAAAACTACAGCAGCAGTGGGGCTTGCAACTAGAGCTGCTGGAAATAAATATAGAGTATGCATGGTTCAGTTTTTAAAAAGTGATGCAACAGGAGAATTAGAGTCAGCTAAACTTATGGCTCCATATTTTACTATTCATAGATTTGAAAGACCTAGAGGATTTTTCTGGACATTAAATGATCAAGAAAAGTTAGAGCTAAAAGAGGATATTCAAGAAGCGTATAAGTTCTGTATAAAGCAATTGGAAGAAGGAAATTGTGATATATTGATAATGGATGAGATAATGGGAACTTTATCTAATGGGTTAATTACAGAAGAACAATTAATAGAACTAATAGATAAAAAACCAGATGATGTAGAACTTATAATGACAGGTAGAAATGTGCCAGAATCAATAATGCAAAGAGCTAATTTAGTTACTGAAATGAAGGATCTTAAACACTACTTTAATGAAGGGGTTCCAGCAAGAAAAGGAATAGAATTCTAAGGAGTATAAGGTATAAATTATGAGATTGGCAAGTAATATAGACAATATAGAAATATCAGGAATAAGGAAATTTTATAATAAGGTTGCTAAGATAGAAGGTGCTATATCACTAACTCTAGGTGAGCCAGATTTTAAAATACCTGGGGAAATAAAAGAGGCTATGAAAAAGTGCCTTGATGAAGATAGGACTACTTATACACCTAATGCTGGGATAGAAGAGTTAAGAGAAGAAATTTCTAAGTATCTAAAATCTTTAAATATAAGTTTCTCCAGTAAAGAAATATGTGTAACTGTAGGAGGAAGTGAAGGATTATTATCTACTTTTACTGGAATATTAAATCCAGGAGATAAAGTTCTAATACCTTCCATTGCATATCCTGCCTATGAAAATTGTGTTAAGATTCTTGGTGGGAAGGTTATAAATTATAATGTTAAGGAAGATTTATCTGTAGATATGGAGCAATTGGAGAGAGTCATAGAGAAAGAGTGTCCCAAGGTAATGGTATTATCTTATCCATCAAATCCTACAGGACAACTTTTGACCAAGGATCAATGTGATAGATTATTTAATATATTAAAAGATAAAGATATATTAATTGTAAGTGATGAAATTTATAGCTCTATTGTATTTGGAGAATTTAACTCTATATCACAGTATGGAAAGTTAAAAGATAAACTTATACTTATAGGTGGATTTTCAAAAATGTTTTCCATGACAGGAATTAGAATAGGATATGTATGTGCTGCGGAATGGATATTAAATAGCATAATAAAGGTTCATCAATACAATGTGTCATGTGCACCGTCTATTGGTCAATATGGAGCTTTAGAAGGACTTAAGAAGTCTATGTACCATATAGAACATATAAAATCAGATTTAAAGATAAGAAGGGATTATGTCTATGATAGACTAGTTTCTATGGGGCTTGAAGTTATAAGACCAGAGGGCGCATTTTATATATTTCCGTGTATAAAATCATTTGGATTTAGTAGTGAAGATTTTTGTGATAAGCTACTTGAGGATACTAAGGTAGCCGTAGTACCAGGAACTGCATTTGGAAAAGGTGGAGAAGGGTATGTTAGAATTTCTTATTGCTACAGCATGGAAGATTTAAAATTATCTTTAGATTTAATGGAACAGTGGTTAAATCAGATAAAGCTTAACTAAGAGAAAATATAAAAGATAAATATTAAATAAAAAGTGTTATGAAAATATAGATTTCATAACACTTTTTATTTGAACTAAATTTGATTTACTATTTAACTACATCGTCCATAGAATATATGCCTTTTGGTTTGTTATGAACATACTCACAAGCCTTTAAAGCGCCTACAGCGAATACTTCTCTTGAAATAGCTGAGTGTTTAATTTCAATTACTTCACCCATACCAGCAAATATAACTTCATGGTCACCTATAATATTTCCACCACGAATTGCATGAATTCCTATTTCCTTGTGTTCTCTTTTAGAGATTCCTTCTCTACCATAGTTGAAGGTTGTTTCTTCTTCTATAGAGTCCTTTATAGTATTTGCAAGAAGTAGTGCAGTACCACTTGGAGCATCTACCTTTTGATTGTGATGCTTTTCTATTATCTCAATATCAAAATCTGTATATAGTTTATTGCTAATAGATTTTAATAAATTATTTACTATATTAATTCCTATAGACATATTAGCAGAATAGAACACAGGAATTGAATTTTGTAGATTCTTAATATGAACTATTTGTTCTTCCGTATAGCCAGTAGTGCAAAATACTACTGGTAATGAGTGAGCTAAAGCATATTTTGATATAGAGTCTAAACTTGAAGGTCTTGAGAAGTCTAGAATTACATCTACTTCTTCTGTTACTTTATCTATGGAATCATAAATAGAGTAATTAAAATTAGATTCTGTATTCATATCTACTCCAGCCTGAATATTTAATGTTTCAGAAGTAGAAGCTACCTTTGAAATCATATGACCCATTTTTCCGTTACATCCAACTAATAAAATCTTTACCATGTATAGTCTCCTTTATAATAAGTGGTAGTTTTTTAGAGCTTCTTTCAAAGTCACTAAATTATTATCATCCATATCAACTAATGGAAGTCTTAAGTTTCCAACACTTCTACCCATAAGATTTAAGGCAGTTTTTATAGGAATAGGGTTTGTTTCACAGAAACATGCATTAGTTAAAGGGATAGTTTTTAAAAACAACTCTTGAGATGCTTTTATTTCTCCAGTAAAGAATAATTCACATATATTATGAACATCTTTAGGTACAATATTTGCAATAACTGATATTATTCCAAGTCCGCCTATAGCAAGAGTTGGTAAAATTTCATTATCGTTTCCAGAATATATATCTAATTTATCTCCACAGAGATATTTTATTTCTGCAATTTGGCTTATATTTCCACTAGCTTCCTTTACAGCAACAATATTATCTATCTGACAAAGTTCATGGAGAGCCTTTGGTGAAATATTCATGCCAGTTCTAGATGGTACATTATATACTACTATAGGAGTATTAACAGCTTCAGCAATAGTTTTAAAATGAGCAATTAAACCTTTTGCCGAAGTCTTATTGTAGTAAGGGTTAATTACTAAAAGTCCATCTACACCAACAGACTCAGCGTAGATGCTCATTTTAACAGAAGCCATGGTGTTATTACTACCAGTACCGGCTATAACAGGGATTCTTTTATTAACTGTATCTACAGTGAATTTTATAGTTTCTTTTCTCTCAGCTTCTGTCATAGTAGATGCTTCTCCAGTTGTACCACATACTATGATAGCGTCAGTTCCATTTTCAATATGCCATTCTAATAATTCTTTTAATTTAGGAAAGTCTACACCGTCTTTGCTAAATGGAGTTACAATTGCAACACCAGAACCTTTAAAAATACTCATATATACACCTCTTAAATCATTATATTTATTTTATTAAATTTTCTTTTATAAAAACTTCTGCAATTTGTACTGCATTAAGGGCAGCACCTTTTCTAATATTATCAGCAACAACCCATAGGTTAACACCATTATCAACACTAAAATCACGTCTGATTCTTCCAATATAAACGTCATCCTGACCTTCTATATCTACAGGCATAGGATAAATATTATTTTTTATATCATCCATTACAGTAATTCCAGGTAAAGTTTTAAATAAGTCGAAAATATCATCCAATTCAAAAGTATTTTCAAATTCTACGTTAATACTTTCGCTATGACCATGGAATACAGGTACCCTTACTGTGGTAGCAGTAACTTTAATTTGATCATTATGAAGAATTTTATGGGTTTCATTTATCATCTTCATTTCTTCCTTTGTATAACCATTATCTAAGAATACATCAATTTGAGGTATTACATTATAGGCTATAGGATATTGAAATTTCTTAGGAGGAACATTAGATACTCCATCCTTTAGATCATTAAACCCTTGAACTCCAGCACCGGATACAGCTTGATAAGTTGAGTATACAACTCTTTTTATTCCATATTTAATATCAAGAGGTTTAAGAGCAACCATTGCTTGAATAGTAGAACAGTTAGGATTAGCAATAATACCATTATGCCATTTAATATCTTCACCATTAACCTCAGGAACTACCAGAGGAACTTTAGGATCCATTCTCCATGCACTACTATTATCTATAACCACGGTATTGTGTTCTGCGAATATAGGAGCAAATTCTAAGCTGACATCTCCACCAGCTGAAAAAAGAGCTAAATCAATTTTTTTGCTAATTATATTTTCTTTCTTAAGTTCTTCTACCAATATATCTTTTCCATTAAAGTGTATAGTAGTTCCAGCAGACCTGGCAGATGAAAAAAGATATAAATTTTCTATGGGAAAATTTCTTTCAGCTAAAATATTCATGAATTGTCTTCCCACCATTCCGGTAGCCCCGACTATAGCAACATTGTATTTCAAAAATACCACCTCACTTAACTTATATTTATAATACATTATATAACTTAAGTAGATAAAGTTATATAACTTTATTAAATTTATATATAAAATTTTATTATAGCAGAGATATATACCAAAGATGTAAATGGAAGTAAAGGCATAATACAATGAACGTAGATATTATTAAATCCAGATTGTTAAGGGGAGGATGAAAGTAGAGAAGTGTTAGGTCAATTTAAAGAATAGATAATAAGATTTTAGATATAAAAGAATCATATTAAAAATTCGCAAGATAATATTTTAAATAAAAAGATGCATTTGTTTAAATGTGTAAAAATATGAAGGTATATAGAAGATTAAATAATATGAATTTAATATATTATCTAATATTTTGTTGCAATTTGTAATCTTAAGAACAAATTATGTATTAAAATAGTTTGACAACTTACAGAACCCTGTGTTAATATTATAAAAAATGAATTTATTATTATTTTTATTTTCATACTTTTAACAATTATAACTACTAAAATACATAACCACATATTAACTATGAAATATGTATGAATGATTAAAATACTGAGAATTAATTTCTTAGTGTTGGTTTTTAAAAGGAAGTGGCTTTGATATTGTGGCAATTGTCAAAATATTTAAAAGGAACTAACTATTTAAATAAATCATTTTTGCTAATTTCATAATAGCATCTTAAGTGTGTTTTAGTAATGTTAAAGGAATGAAGCCTTACTAGATTTTATTAATAGTGTGGGAGGTGTTAGTAAGGGAAAATAATGCATTACATTTTAAAAGTTGATATGAGACAAAAAAGAATAAAAAGTGCTAAAGTTTTTATAATATCATAATACATAATGTTGCAAATTATAAAACAACGACTTTGTATACGATATCATTAGTAAGCTTAAGGGTGTCTTAAATATTTACATTTCATTTATAGGAGTCTATAGGTGAGATGTAATTTCTAATAATGTCTCATTGTGCTTAAGGTAGAAAAAGGTTAATGTTGGGGGAAATGCAGTAGATGGGGATTTTATTGCATATTTTTACTTAAAAATGGAGGGATGACGATGTTTAAATTTACTCTAAAAAGATTTGGATATATGTTATTGACATTATTCATTGCATCATCAATAACATTTATGCTTATCCATGCTATGCCTGGAGATCCACTTGCGGTTGCAGCAAGAAAGCTTCCAGAGCAAATAAAAGCTAACTACTATGCTAAATATGGATTAGATAAGCCACTTTTAACTCAATATGGATTATTCGTTAAGAATGCGGTCAAAGGAGATTTAGGACAATCTCTAGCATCTCCGGGAAGAGATATTACAGAGACTATTCTGAGACATGCACCTATTTCAGCACGAATTGGAGGACAAGGTCTTATACTGGGAGTTACAATAGGTATCTTATTAGGTATTGTAGCTGCATTTAAAAGAGGAAAATGGCCAGATTATTTAGTAATGTTCATAGCTATAGTTGGTATATCTGTACCAAGTTTTGTTGTAGCATCACTACTACAATTCTTCTTCACAGTTAATTTAAGATGGTTACCAACAACAGGATGGGGTGAGGTTAAGCATACTATATTGCCTACCATAGCATTGAGTTTAGCTCCTATAGCTACTTATGCAAGATATATGAGAGCTAACTGTTTGGACGTTATTGGACAAGACTATATAATAACAGCTAAGGCTAAAGGAGTTTCTAATGTTAGTTTAGTATTTAAACATGTTATAAGAAATGCTATTTTACCAGCTATTACTCTTCTAGGACCACAAGTTGCTAGTATATTTACAGGTTCCTTCGTAGTTGAAAGCATATTTTCAATACCAGGACTTGGACAATATTTCGTATCAGCAATTACAGATAGAGATTATACTATGATAATGGGACAATCAATATTTGTATCAGCATTATTTATAGTTGCATTATTCTTAGTTGATATAATTTATGGATTAGTTGACCCAAGAATAAGAGTATCAAGCGGAAAGCGTTAGGAGGGATAAGTATGGCAGAATTTTCAAAAGAAAAATTTCAAATTATAGGTTGTGATAACCTAGATTCAGAGGGAATGCTTAGACCTAGTATGACCTACTGGCAAGATGCATGGAGAAGACTTAAAAAGAATAAAGTTGCGATGCTTTCATTGGTGTTATTAGGATTAATTTCATTGATGACAATAATAGGACCTATGATAAGTAAATTTGAATATCAAGCTACAAATAATGATATGTTAAATTTAAAACCAAACGCAACATATTGGTTTGGAACAGATAGCTTAGGTAGAGATTTGTTTACAAGAGTTTGGATAGGTGGTAGAATATCTATCGCTATAGGGTTAATTGGAGCTGTTATCGATACTGTTGTAGGAACAATTTACGGTGGTATATCTGGATATCTTGGTGGAATTGCTGATGATATCATGATGAGAATACTAGAAATTTTAGTTAGTATTCCATACCTAGTATTGGTTATACTTATCAGAGTTATTATGGATGGTGGTAGTATGATGCCACTTATTATAGCTATGACCATCACAGGATGGTGTTATATGGCTAGACTTGTAAGGGGACAACTTTTACAAATTAAAGAACAAGAATACGTACTTGCTGCAAAAGCACTAGGAGCAAATGCTTCAAGAGTAATAGCAAAACACTTAGTGCCAAATACTTTAGGTGTTATGATTGTTGCTATAACATTTGATATACCAGCATTTATATTTTCAGAAGCTTTCTTAAGCTTCTTAGGAATAGGTGTTCAATCACCGATGACAAGTTGGGGAGCTCTTGCTGCAGCAGGACAACAGAACTTAATGTTCTATCATTATCAATTAATTTTCCCTGCCTTAGCGATTTCGTTAACAATGCTATCTTTTAATTTATTAGGTGATGGTTTAAGAGACGCACTAGATCCTAAATTACGTCAATAAGGGGGGAATGGCAAATGGAAAGAATTTTAGATATAGAAAATTTACAAGTTTCATTTCATACCTATGCGGGTGAAGTAAAAGCAGTAAGAGGTGTAGATTTTCATCTTGATAAGGGTGAAACTTTAGCTATAGTTGGAGAATCAGGTTGTGGAAAAACAGTTACATCAAAGGCTATAATGAGACTGTTACCAGAACCAATGCCAGCAGAAATTAAAAAAGATTCTAAAATCATTTTTGAGGGTAAAAATATTTTAGATATGAACGAGAAGGAATTAAGAAAATTAAGGGGATCAGATATATCTATGATATTCCAAGATCCTATGACTTCATTAAATCCTACAATGACAGTTGGTAAGCAAATTGCTGAGAGTTTAATAATTCATAGAGGTATGAATAAAGCTGAAGCTATGAAAGAAGCAATAAAAATGCTTGATCTTGTTAATATACCAAATGCTGATAAGAGAGCTCATCAATATCCACATGAATTCTCAGGTGGTATGAGACAAAGAGCTATGATAGCTATAGCTCTTGCATGTAATCCTAAGATACTTATTGCGGACGAGCCAACTACTGCTCTGGATGTTACTATACAAGCTCAAATAATGGATCTTATAGGAGATCTTCAAAAGAAACTAGGAACTGCAGTAATACTTATTACTCACGATCTTGGAGTAGTAGCAGATACTGCGGACAGAATTCAAGTAATGTATGCTGGACAAGTTATTGAAAGAGGTACTGTAGAAGAAATATTTGCAAATCCTCAACACCCTTATACATGGGCATTGCTTCAATCAGTTCCAAGACTTGAGACAAAAAATAAAGATACGCTTTACGCTTTAAACGGTACTCCGCCAGACTTAGTTAAACCACCAGTTGGATGTCCTTTTGCTGCAAGGTGTGAATATTGTATGCAAATATGTTTAGAGGAGATGCCAGAAGTAACTAATGTAGAGAACGATCACCAAGTGTTGTGTTGGTTAAAACACCCAATGGCACCTAAGGTTGAAGTTCCAGAAGCGTTAAGAAGAGGTGAATAAGATGACTGAATCAAATAAAAAAGAAGTTTTAATTGAAGTAAAGAATCTTAAAAAATATTTCGAAGTTGGTAGGAATGCTACACTTAAGGCGGTAGATGATGTTAGCTTTAACATATTTAAAGGTGAAACCTTAGGTCTTGTTGGAGAATCAGGTTGTGGTAAAACAACTTGTGGAAGGACTGTAATGGGACTTTATGGAGCGACTGGTGGTGAAATATTATTTGATGGAGATGACATTAGTAAATATGATAAAAAGCAGAAAAAAGAATTTACTAGAAGAGCTCAAATAATATTCCAAGACCCGTATGCATCGCTAAATCCAAGAATGACTGTTGGAGATATTATTGGGGAAGGAATAGATATTCATAATCTTCATAAAGGTAATGAAAGACAGGCTAGAATTTATGAATTACTACAATTAGTAGGACTAAATAAAGAGCACGCATCTAGATTCCCTCATGAGTTTTCAGGTGGACAAAGACAGAGAATAGGAATAGCAAGAGCTCTTGCTATAGAACCAGACTTCATTGTTTGTGATGAGCCTATATCTGCTCTAGATGTATCTATTCAAGCGCAAGTTGTTAACTTGCTGATAAAATTGCAAAATGAGTTAGGGTTAACATATTTATTCATAGCCCATGACTTATCAATGGTTAAACATATATCTGATAGAGTTGGAGTTATGTATTTAGGAACTATGGTTGAACTTACTAGTAGTAAAGATTTATATGATAAGCCTTTACATCCATATACTCAAGCGTTATTATCAGCGATTCCAATTCCTGATCCTGATGCAACTAAGAAAAAAGCAAGAATACCTCTAGAGGGAGAAGTGCCAAGTCCAATAAATCCTAAACCAGGTTGTAGATTTGCACCTAGATGTAGATATGCAAAACCTATATGTAGTGAAAAAACTCCCGAGTTTAGAGAAATTGAGCCAAATCACTTTGCTGCATGTCATATACTATAATTTAAATAAAAAAATGGGGCTGTATCAGAATGAAGT
>NZ_DGRF01000041.1:0-20200 GCF_002390995.1 Clostridium sp. UBA4395 | reverse complement strand
TATTTTGCGACGCCCCCTTTTTCATACACTACATTGCCAAATCTATGAGAGAAGATTTAATTATTGGCATACCTTTTTCATTTTTCCCTTCTAATACCCCATAAATCCTAACTACATCTCCGTCTGATATTTTTAAACTTTTAAAATTAAGTTTTCCTAATTCCCATGTAACTACATAAGACTTGGCCTCTTCTCCTTCATTTTGTGTAATTATAAAATTAGTTTTGTCCAAATTCTCTCCTAAAGAATCTATTGAAGATACAACTCCTACTGCAAATACTTTTTCTCCTTTTAACTCTCCACTTTCTACTTGTGAACTTTGAACTTGTATCGCAGTATCTCTTATATCTATGTTTACATTATTATCTTCTACTGACTCCTCAATTTGAGTTCCATTACTTTCATCTTTGTTAGAGTTTTTAATAGACTTATTGCATCCTACCATGGAAGTAACGGCAATACCTAAACACATTATAATCAACAATACTTTTTTCATTTTTTCATCTCCTATATTCTCTCTATAAGCTATATATATCAATGTCAACATGAAAATAATACATTATTTACAAATATATATTATGTATATGTATCATAAGGTTCATATTTTACAACTTTGGAATTAGATAAATATTCATATAAATCCTCATGGTCATCTATTGTAAACTTACGCAGTAAAAGCCTATCAGTATATAAATATTGTTGCTCCATTTTGTAACCTTCCATTTAAAATTATTATTACAATATTATGGTACCTAACTCCCACCGCTTGGTCAACATTTTTTTCTAAATTTTCTATTATTTCCATAAACAATTTTATACTCAATTTAAATGAAATAAAAATAAGGCTAGTAAGGCTTTCTTCAGTCTACTGCCCTTAATTTCACTTTTGGTAAATTATATAAATATATTTTATAATTTAAACATTTTTAATTTGGCTAATTTAAAAATTCATCTTGAAAATATGATAGTAGCACTTTTAGAATCACTAAGCAATTCCTAATGCTACGTTTACCATTTTATTTGTTCTTGTAGATGCTGCTATTATCTTTTCATAGAGTTCATTATCATTATATCCTTGATTTAAATATTTATTTTCATAATACTCAAAAGGTAGATTAGTATTATTAATACTTAATTTTTCTGCCAACATTCTATCTGCCATTAGCTTTCTAGCTTGTGCTCTATACTTATTTCTTAAAAAGTGAGCTTGCTTTGCTTGTTCTTTTATTGATAATGATTTATCTATTTCATTAATAATATTTTTATCACGTTTATTATACCATATTCTTACTTCTAAATTGTCTAATTTTCCTATTAATTCCTTGTATCTATTAAAATTGTTTGCTGTTCTTACCTCTTTAACCTTTCTTACATATTTCATTCTTTACTATTATATCATATTTGTTAAAATCTTTCAAATTGCACCTTTATATACCCCCTTTACTCACATCACCTATAATCTTAATTCCTCCAAACCCGCATGAATAAAACAACTATATAAATTATAAAGTCTGTTAAAATTCATTTGATCACTTCTTTGTGCTACTTATAAATATCTAATAGAGTTTCTTTAACAGCTACATATAAATTTAAAAATTTTGCTCCTTCTAGACCTTGAATATACAGGCATAGGCTATTCTTCTATTCATAAGTATGAAATTAGTATCAATCCTAATAATGAGAGTATAAAAGCATTTCTAATAAACTTAACATCTATATTTCATATTTAAAAGACTAGGTCTCAGTATAATTAACCTAATCTTTACTCATATAAAATACAATCCCATTAAAACTCTATATGTTGTATTCTTTTACTACTCTTATACTCCTTGGAGATTCTCTTTTTCTTGTTATATATCCCTTTTCTTCAAGCTTGTTTAAATGTGCATGAACTGTAGATGTAGATGTTATACCTACAATATCACATAACTCTCTAACTGTTGGTGAAATACTCTCCCTCTGTACATATTCATTTATGGCATTAAGAACTATCCTTTGCTTTTTAGTCAACATTTTATACCCCCCTATAAATACATTTTATCAAACATTTGTTCCCTTTTCAATTATGTGTTTATAAAAAGACTAATAAATATTTTACTCCTTACTAGCCTTAAATATTATTTACCTAACTTCTTACAATAATTTATAGCCTTATCCAATGTTTCTTCCCTATCTTTCCCCTGGATAAGTACATTAGTATAACCACTCTTATTCTTAGCATCCCCTACTGCAATAACTGTTTTATATTGTCCATAATGTGCATATGGTCTTAAACAGTTTATAGTTGGACAGTTAAGCCTATCTGCCATTACCTCAGCTATAGCCTGGTCTGTTGCATTTGAATATTGTATAATATAATCCATTTTCTTTTTCTCTTTGCTATCTGTACTAGGTTTTGGTTTAGAAGGCTTAGCTATGTTATTTTTAGGATTAATTAATCCAGGATAATCAACATAGCAATAGTTCATATCTACATTTCCACTAATACCATTTACTCTTCCATCACTAGCATATTGCCACATATCATGTTTACCTTTATAAGTACATACTGAATTGTATTGTGCCACCCACTTAACCCACTTATTAAATCTAGCATCTGTTAATTTGTTAGTGAACCATGATGTATTTGCATAAATACCTGCCCAATAACCAGCCTTTTCTATAGCATTGCAAAATACCTCCGCCATATCTGCAATAAGTTTGTTAGAGCACTTTCCTGTAGTTCCTGCATCTTCTAGATCATAATAAACTGGATAATCTAATTTATACCCTTTTAATAATCTTAATACATGATCCTCTTCACTTTTGGCTTGTGATATTGAGATTGCATAAGAATAAATATAAACTCCAAAGGGTATCCCAAGTCTAGTACATTCTTTAGCATTTCTATGGAATTGCTTGTCATCCTGGCTTGTTATGTTATCACCATATCCTACACTCAAGATTGCATAATCTATCTGACTTTTAACCTTATCCCAATCAATAGTCCCTTGGTGATGTGATACGTCTATACCTCTTAATTTCATAATCTATTCCTCCTTAAATATAAAAGAGTGAGATTGCTTCTATTCTGTAAACTAATTATTTAATTCTTTCTTTTCTCCATCCTTAAGCTGTGCTAGTGCATCCTTTATTTTTTCTGGTATAGGTAATCCGAGCCCTGCACAATTCTCTAGTAAACTAATCCCCTCATTGGCAATGTAGAAATAACATACAAGAGTACGAAAAACCCAAGTGCCTGTATTAAGTAATCTATCTAGCATTACAGCAACTATGAGAACTATAAATATAACTGCCTTTCTAGCTATCCCCATTAACCCAACATCACTAGATACTTCCTTGTTAATCCATGCTCTTAACAATCCTGTACCATAGTCTAAAACCATAAAGAGTATCAATACTACCAATGCAGTATCCCATGTTCCTAATAGCCATGTTATGCCTGTTCCTAATGCCATTACTATTACTTTAATGTAGTTTAAAATTTTATCCATATTACACCTTCCTTTTTTACAAAATAAAAGAGACCAGGCTTTAACCTAATCCCTTAATTTCATTAATTTCATTTTTTAATTGAGTAATTTCTGCTCGTAGTTTTTGAATCATATGAGTATTTATAGAAATCATTTCCGTATAAGCTAAAGAATATTCATAATCTACTATTCTTTCATCTGTAGAGTAATCTACTATGGAAGTAGGGTCTATTTCATTACCTTCTGCATCCATGGGAGCTTTTTGCAATAATGCCATATCTTTATAATCAAGACCAGCTACATCCATGGCATCTTCTACATCTTGTGCGATAAATCCATAATGTTTTCTTCCACTGTGTCCGTTAATCAATTCATAACTTATTGGTTTTAAATTTTCATAAAATGTTTCTATTTTTTCATCATAAGCTAGAATATTATTCTTTTTCCTTCTGTCTGAACTTACGTCTGCCGCTTGTGTAGAATAAAGCTTTATGAATCGACCACTTGGAGATCCTAGATAAGATACTCCATTTAAAATATTAACTGCGTCGTTATACATTCTGACATATACATCATCACCACTTAAACCAAACCAGTAATTATTACCACTTGAAAATCCCCAACCCCTATTCTTTTTACCTCCGATTACAAGGAATCCACTATTTATAATAACATCAGCATCTGTAACAGTGAGTCCTGCTGGGTTGAATGTATACTTAGAAATTCCACCTTGATATATATCTGTTTTGTTAGAAGATATATATAAGTAGTTAGATGCGTCCCACTTAAGTCTTACTGCGGAACCTACTCCCAACTCATCTTTAGCAGTTGCATCTAAACTACATTTTCCAAATAATCTTATAATAGGGTTATTTGTCGCAGATTTTAAACGCTCTAAAGATATTGTATTTGTTTTAATATTCCCACCATCGATAGTCGTTTGACCAGCTGTACTTAGGTTCGTCATGGTAACATATCCAGTAAGATTTATTTTACTAGCACTTATTTTTATAGATTCGGCAGTTTGGTTAATACAAGAAATAATTTCATTGGAAGAAACTTTTGCTCCTAAATCATTTTTATAATAAGTAGAACTTCTAACCGTAGATACAATTGCGGTATCAGTAATCTTTTGTTCTGCATTAGATACCCTGTTAGTAAGTAATGTTACTTTACCATCTACGGTTTCGGTTGTTTGTTCTACACCCTCAACCCTAGTAGTAACCTTACCCAGGTCAAGTTCTATACTAGCGGCTTTTTTAGATACTGTAGTTATCTTATTTTCTACATCTTCTGGTGCTGGAGACCAATCTGTAGGTTTATTACCTTTTTCTAACTTTACATTTTTAATATACACTATTGAGTCTGTTTGAAAACCATACCCATAAATATAAAAACTTCTTTCCCTTGTAAAATCTATAGTATCCAGTAAAGGTACTTTAGCATATACTCTAACCCACTTATTTACTGGAAAATTGTTTAAAGTGTATTGACCAGAATGAAAACCTAAGGAAGTCCCACCAATTAAATAATGATGTATACCTCCAAATAGTTTTGTTCCTATTCCTGTAGAAAACACATCCATAGATACAACTAATTCACTAAAATCAGAAAGAGTCCTCTCAATATTTTGAGATATACATTTCCATTGTCCATTACCATCACTTTCATTAAACTCGATAACAGGATAATTAAAAGTAATGATGTCTATATGTGCATGGTATGATGTAGTAGGATTAGGCACTCCACCATTATATCCACTCCACTCAGTAGCATATAAGTTGTCATGTTTATCCGTTATACTACTACTTTTATAAGTGTTTTTAAAATCACTATTAAATACTAAATTCCTTCCACCAACTTCAATCTTATCTATAGCACCATTAACAATATTATTAACTTGTGTCGTTTCAACTTTTAAAGCTATAGAATCTTTCATTTGTTCAATAGTAGATGCTTGAGTTGTTACCATTTCATTAAGCCCACTTATACTTGTAGAGTGAGCACTAACCGTTGATTTAGTTTTATCTAAATCTCTTATTGTATCATTAGTTTTATTTTCCACTCCTGATACTTGACCAGTTAAGTTATTTATAGTACTAGTATG
This sequence comes from Clostridium sp. UBA4395, assembly GCF_002390995.1. Classification (NCBI taxonomy): domain Bacteria; kingdom Bacillati; phylum Bacillota; class Clostridia; order Eubacteriales; family Clostridiaceae; genus Clostridium; species Clostridium sp. UBA4395. The sequence continues at coordinate 14,620 of NZ_DGRF01000041.1, read as the reverse complement.
ACTACTAATTGTGCTACTTATAGATTCTACTGTTGTTACTGTAGAATTATAAGCATCCTTTAACTGCGTAATTACTCCATCCTTAACTATTGTAGTGTTACTTATTAATGCACTTATTTTACCTTGTTGAATGTTTAGAGCTGTTGTATTACTTTCTGTAATAGTTTTTACACCTTGAATGGATGCATCTATATCTTCTGGAGCTGGTGTCCAGTCGGTAGGTTTATTCCCTAGTTCAACTTTTATATTTTTTATCCAATATTCATCTGTCGGTTTGAAATATAAATAAAGTCTACTATCCAAGTTTGGATCACCTACAACAGTTTGAGTAAACGATAACCATTGCCATTCTGTTGTAGCATTAAATGTAAATGTATTAGATATAGTAGCAGTATTATATAATTGACAAGTAAAATCACTATTAGCTTTAGCTTTTATTAATATAGATAACGTAACCTTGTCTCCTACTTTTAGCAATCCTTTTGGTAAATATAATTCAGAACCATATACATACTGTTTATTAGTATGCAACACTTTACCATGAATAGTGTCTTCAACTATTTCAGATATAGAGCCGGTACCACTTGAACTACTTGGTATATAATCTAATCTACTTTTAATCAATAAGTTCCTACCACCTACCTCAATTTCATCAACAGTAGTACTAAGTGTATTAAAGGCTATATCCAATGTTTGATTATTTTTATCTAACAGTACCTTTGAAGACTTTAAAGTATGGGTATTAGTATCTTTATTAAATTCTTCTATGAAACTATTATAATCTATCTGCTTACCACCTACAGAATTCTCAGAAATCATATTACCTTTTATGAGGTCATCACCTATAGCATTTTCCTTAATTCCTGTGTGGTCTATAAGAGTGGTAGTTCCATCTTCTCCTCTTAAAATAAAATTAAAATCACCTTTGATATCCTGTCCCATTTGTATTCTAACTCTATTATTCTTATCCTTAAATTGTTGGGTAGCACCTGTTATTTCAATTCCACCATTATCAGATTTTATCTTGAACTTATTAGTAGATATATCTCCGGAATTAATTTTACTAACATCTAGATTCTCAATCATGGCGTTTTTGATGAAGCCATTGTCTACAGTGACTTTATCGGAGGTAAGGATTAAAGACTGGATATTGTTAGATGTAAGGTTTCCATTTACAAGAGTTTGTATATCTCCTACGCTACTTTCTAATATCTCTATTCTTCCTACACCAGCATTAAGTTCTGTTATATCTGCTTTATCAGCCTGCAACTTTACTATATTAGCATTAGCTGCATCTAGTTGTGTTATTGTAGCACTTGTAGCCTCAAGATCACCAACTCTAATTTCAACTGCATTAAGGCTCTGTATGTCCGCCTTATTAATAGTAATTTTTTCTACTGTACCCTTTATAGCTCCTTCAGATATAGTTCCGTTACTGCTAGTAATATTGTTTACAGTTTTAGAAGTATCTTCATATTCCTTTTGCATATCCTCAAATGTCAATATAGTGTTTGCTATCTCACATGTATTTTTATCAGGTTCATCTGGATATTCTACCATTTTAACTATTCTTTGCTTTTCTTTAATACCTTCTTCTTTAGATATAAGAGTAATTATGTCTCCAAGACCATATGATAAAATACTATACTTATCATTAATGCTTGCGAGATCTACTATATCAGCTCCATAACTTTTATAAGGTTTACTTAACTCTTCTAACTTTGCAATAGCATCTTCTCTAAGTGAATTTTCATCTGTATATTTTTCAGCCTTCCATATAATAGTTTTCTTTTTTGAAGAATATTGATAATTTTCTACTGTAACTTTTAAGTCGTTTTCTCCTATTGCAATAAGTCTTGTACAAAAATCATAAGAATTACTTTTTACATCTAAATCTCTTAAATTTAGAGAGTCTATAAAATAGACTCCCTTGTCATTTCCAAGCTTTTGGGCTATATTTATCCTTTTATTAAGTGTATCAAACTCCATTTCTACAAAATAGGTTTTCTTAATATCTTGGATTATATCCCATGTACTACAATTAGTTTTACTTATGGTTCTCCTTTTAGTCTCATTGCAACATCCTATTATCCAACCTGTTCCAGCTAATGCAAGTGTCAAACATTCAGCTATAGTTTGATCAGAAGTATCAAAGTGTTCCCAAGTCTTGCCCTCTAAGTCTTCTACATTAAGAACTGCTTGAATAGATTTCCACTCTCCATTAGTTGAAATTTCTTTTATTACAAACTCATGGGTTTTAGTTCTTATATAGCCTTCTTCTTTAATCTCATCGGATGACCTAGAAGGATATGAAAAAGAAAGTGTCTTATCTCCAGTGCTAAGAACACTTTGTATTTTAAGGTCTTTATATAAAGTTAAATTACTTATTTTAACTTTGTCTAAGTCATATAATTGTAACATTATTAATCTCCTTTCTCTGTATCGAGAGTTTTGGGGATTACTCCTCTATCATATAATCTATAAGCATTAACTCCATTGGACTCATAACACAATTAGAGTTTACAAGTTCATCTATATGGAATTTATGGATATCTATTTCATTCTCTATATCTAATAGATCTTTAATATCTCGATTCCAGTCCATTATAAATTCCTCTGCAATCCTTATATTATTATCTTCTATTAAAGGTTTTCCCTCTTCGTCTTTAATACTATACATATCAATAAGTTTTTGCTTTTCTTTATTGTATAACTTAAGTTCATCTTCTATTTTTGCTATATTCTTAGCTAAAACATAGGAAACTTTTATAGGTAATTTTTTTTGTGATATTGCTCCTAAAACTGGAGCATCATTTACTATTCGGTTATTGTTTAATTTTATAATCATTATAAAGTACCTCCTAAAATCAATTTTTTTACCAAAATATAAATTTTTATAAAATTCAATCACGTAAGCAAATTATAGATCTTCTATCTCATTATTTTTTGTGAATGCTAACTTCTTAGTTGCTTTTAACATATTGATCATCTTTTCATCTAGATATATCTAGGTTTATATTTAATATTTATATCTACATTATTTCTGCTAACAGTAATTGTATTAATTCCTGGTTTAAGTGTAGGAAATTCCCACATATCGCAATCACTAAACTTATTAATTCCATCAACTGTTACAGTATCTTCTCCTATTGTTACCCTTTTACCCCCTATTAAGTTTTTAATAATAATAGGATTATCACTTAATCCATTGATTACTATATCTGCAATAGATATAGAAGGTATTATTTCAACTATAGCCGGTATTTCTATATCACCATCTACATTTATAGTTTTATTATTAATTCTGTTCATGATTTCAATTTTCTCTTCTTTCTCAGCTACAACAAGCATAGTCACTTCTAGAATTTCATTTCCTTCTACTATATGCTTTGATGATGGAGTATCACTTATAAAACCCCTATAATAAATGTCTATATCATGAAATTTTATTGTTGATATGGCTAATTGCTTAATAAGAATACTCTTCATCATCTCTATCTCATCATCATTACTGCATATTATATCTAAAGTAAATTTAAGTACCTTATATTTATATCTAAACTTATTAGATATATATGGATTAAGTGAGTTAGCACTCCAATTGTTTATAATATCAATTTCGGTTGTTCCTATATTTCTATCTAACAATTTTGCTTTAAAGTTACTTATATTAATATTATTTATAAACACTATCTCACCCTCTTTCCAGCTAAAGCAAATTTACCATCAACTTTTTTATAAGTATACTCGGATATTTTCTCGCTATCCATATATACTGGAACTATAAATGTACTATCTTCTTGAATATCATCATTATTTAGATTAGAGCTTATAGTACTTGTACCTTGATTATTTCTAGCAATTATACCTCCTGTAGTACTTGATACATTATAATCTACTGCCATTTGCATTCCGTATACTAAGTCAGATAAATCTTTTTCCATAGATTTTTTTATATTGTCTGTTTCATCAGTAAATCCTACGCCTACACCTTGTGCCATATATTTACCTACTTGATCTCTGAAAACCCTACTAGGTGAATTAATATCTAATGCTGCTCTGGCTCCTCCAACTATTCCCTTGAAGAATCCACTTACTCTTTCACCTATCCAACTACCCATACTTGTAATACCTTCCCATATACCCTTTACAGCGTTTATTCCTATATCAAGAAACTGTGAAGGTAAGCCTTTAACTTCATCAATAATATTTTTAACCATATCTGATCCTGCTTCAGCGGCTTTACTTCCTAAATTTATACCAAACTCTATAACTCTATCTATTGTATTGCTTAGCCATTCACCTATTCTACTTGGCAATGTAGAAAACCATTTTATAACTGCATTTATAGTATTATTAACTGTGTCAACCATACTGTTATATGTTTGCGTTCCCCAATCAGCTATATTGTTATAGGTATTAACTAGCCAATCCCATATTTTTCTGGGTAACTCTGAGAAAAATGTAACTATAGTATTTATCCATATTGGAACATTCTCTGTAAAATACTCTAATATACCAAGTCCCCACTCTACAATAGTAGCAAGTACATATCCTAAAATAAATCCTAGCATTTCTGGTAATTGACTAAACCAATCAATTATAGATTGTATCCACATTGGAATAACTTCAGTAAAGAAATCTACTATAGCTTGCCATCCATTTGCAAATACTTCTTTAATTATTCCCCATAATTCCAAAAACCAGCTGCCCACAGTTTCTCCTAATGATGATATTTGTTCACCTAACCATTCCATAATAGATAAAATTCCTTCACCTATAAACTCCATTAATGTAGCAAATAGTGAAGCCACTACTTCAATTATTAAAGGTATTATTGTAGGTATCATTTCTAATATTGCCTTTCCTAACTCTAAGATTAAGTTTAGTAGTAAATCCAATAAGTCAGGTAATAATTCAACTAATCCTTCAATAAGACTTACAATAATTTTACCAGCCGATTCAAGAATGCTAGGCAAATTACTCTTTATTCCTTCTATCAAAGATTCTATAATAGAAACTCCTATATCAACAAACTTAGGTAAATTTTCTGATATATTTGATAACATATTCGTAAATACATCTCCAATACTACCTGCAAGTCCTTCAAATCCACCTTCTTGGAATGCTGAAGATAGCTGTCCTATCATATCTGTTGCTGAAGCTGTTATTTCTTTTAATGGGGCATCTAGGCTATCACTCATATCTTTTTTAAGGCTCATAAGTGAGCTTTGGAATATAGTAACTTCACGACCTAAACTATCTTCCATAGTTGCTGCTTTTGCATTTAGTTCTTCTATTTTTCCCCCTGCCTCTTCACTAAATGTAGCAATTTTAGATACTCCTTCTGCAAACTGTTTTCCAGCATTTATTCCAAAAGATCCAATATTCTTAAATGCTGTTACACATGATTTGCCAATATTCATAGCCATCTCTGACATAGTTTTCTTACTTTTCTCTTTAGTTTCTTCACCTTGTGATTCTAAATTTTCTAATATACTTTTTAATGTTAAATTTATCTCTTCATTTATACTTGTATTTGACATAATATCACCTGCCTTTTATAAAGCAGGCTATGGCTCACTACTCTATGGTGTGGCTCTAAGCTCTGGCTTTTTTATTTCTATATTTATTACCCTCTTACATCTACTACATTTTATTTCTCCTTTGATGTAATCAGCTTTAATTAATAATTTATTACAAAATGGACATTTTACTTTTACTATGCAAATCACCTACCTTTACTAATAAAAAGTGCCTAGTTTTATAAGCACTTTTTATTAGTTTTTATAGTTAGAATACTAAAATCAAAGTATTCCCCTTAAGTCTCCATTTTCCATAAGAGCATTTTCAATTTCTGTTACCTTTTGTTTTTTAGATTTACTCATTGGAATAGCATAAATTCTCTTCATATTACTATAAAAATCCTTTTGTTCTTTGCTCATATTGGTATTTATAGTCATAGATCTATATCCCATAATCTTAACTATTTCATTGTCTTCCTTTAAAGCTCTAAACATGGCTTTAAATTTCCACCAATGTAAATCTTCTATATCCTGAAGGTCTATGTCATATTGGGTTAGAAAAGCGGAGTAAATATAGTCATCGTCATATTCAAAACTATATGCTCTTGTACTCTTGCCCTTAGATACTCCACTACTTCCTTCATTAATATCTTTTCCACCTCTATAAAACCAAAGAATTTGTTTAATTGCTTCTTCTAAATTATCTGGTATTACTGGATAATATAGAAGAAGAGCATTATATATCTTTTCTTTATCATCAAGCTCATCATCCTGAATCATTATCTCAAACAAAATAGATGTACGAAAATCATAATTAATCTTATATTCTCTATTATCTATTTCAACTTTTCGAGGTAAAACATCAATTAAAATATTCATTATTTTTTAGAACGTCTTTGAATTCTATTAGAAGAATACTTATTAGCAATGAGTTCAATTTCTTTATTTTTCTCATTTATGCCTGTTATTAGAGCCTCAAAAGCCTTTAAACATTCAAGTAAGTTAACTTTATTTCCAAATACTCTTTCATGAGTACCTTGTCCAAAAAGTTCATCAAAAACTTTAAAGATGGCTTTGCACTGAGTTCTTATCCCTTCTCCAACTGACATACCCTTTGTTTCTTCTTCTATATTCATTACTTTTTTTATTGCTTTATCATATTTTTCTGCAACATCGGCATCAAATATATCTAATTCTAGCTCAATTCCATTAATATTCATTAAATATTCCTCCTACTAAATTGCAGTAAATGTTTTTGTTGCAGTATTGAATGTACCTTCTATAAAATCTCCTACTGCATTTAAGTTTCCTGATACCACAATAGTTTCTCCGCCTGCTCCAGCTAATCCAGCAACTTCACAACTTACTATAAATTTTCTAGCCTTATAAGTATTCTCGCTTCCTTCTATTGGTTGAAATAGTTCAACTTTAACATAGTCAAATTGTGCATCTGCCCCTGTAAGATGATTTCTTCCAACATTGTATAATGCCATTACTGCCCCTTCACTTTTAATTAAATCTGATGTGAATGGGAATTGTGTTTGGTATGACTTAATTGTCGTTGACGATGATTTATCATTAATATAAACTTTAGTATCAAGTTGCGCTGCTGGATTTTCATCTAATGTATTAAATCCAGCTCCCATTAATTCATATTTTTCTACACCTGTTGATCCACCTATATTTATATAATCTGCTATTTGATGTCTTTGTATTGATTCTCTACTCATTATTTTTTCCTCCTTCTTGGTAATATACCAATCTACATTCTATTTTATATTGTGCTTTATCTAGATTTTTTTCGAAAACATAACCACTTGTTAATGCTTCTATTTTTTGTGCCACTCTCCCACTATCTAGTACTGGTAGATTATTAAGCTCTGATTGAAGTTCTAGCCACTTAGCAAAGTTTTCATAGAATTTACTATTAGCTATATTTTGTACTACATCTTGTCCGCATACTTCCCTACTGATAAACATGAAACAGTATTGTCTAAGACTAGTTCCATCAATATACTTTTTTAAAATTTGTTCTCTAGGAAGTTCTTCTATCATATAGGATACTGTATTTTCACCTAAGTAATTAATATTAATACCATCATTAATATTTGCTAGATAAGGACAGGTCCCTATATATTCTTTGATACTTTCTACTATATTCATTTCTACCTCCTCTACTGATTTATATATTTTCAATATCTATTAGCTATTTATTAAAATCATTGTCACAGTTTAAGACTTTGGTTACTAGTTTTTAAAATTGAAATGGTTTATCTAGATACTATTTAGCTAATAAAATTTAAATATATTTTTTTATTTACTTTAATTCTTTCTTTTTGAATTATCCTAATGTATTTCAAAGAATTTATAAATCTTAATATGAAAGTCACCGCATTGTTATCACCCCTTTCCTTTAGCTCCATTTCTTATTTGTTAATAAAACTTTTTAACCATAACTCATAGTGATAAATTAGTAATCTAAACTTTATTATTCTTATTTTAAAATTTAAAACTAATTTATTATCTTAAGACTCAACTTTTAATAACTTATCACCACTGCGATGATATTATTCTAGCACCGCTTTAACCCGATTATATAAAGAGAGTTTAAAAGGAATTTATAAAGAATTTAAAAAGAATATATTTGCAAGAGATTTAATAGCTTTTGACTTTATTGCTGATACATATTCTTCTGTAATATAAAGCTTTGCTGAAATATTTCTATTACTTTCCTTCTGAAAATATCTCATTTCAATAATACTTCTTTCTCTATCTGTAAGAATTTCTAGAGCATTTTCAATCTTTTTCATTTCAGCTTCTTTAACTTTTATAGCATAATTTAATCTGTTAATTTGAGCCTCTTTTCTTATTATCATGTTTTCCACTGTTGAAGTAATTTTATTAGTTTTTCCTGTCTTCTCCACATAATTTACACCAATTCCGTCATCATATTCATTTTCTAGTAACTCTATATCTAGTTTTATATTTTTAATTTCTGCTTTCGTTTGATTAAAGTTATAAAGCATAGTTTCAATTTTTTTATTCATATTCATACCGATCCCCCTTGAATTTAATTCAATTTTCATTATTTGTTCTTGAAATATTATATTGATTTAAATTCAATATAATATTTCATTTGTTAAAGACATATTTCAGCCCGCACTCTACTTATAACGTGATTTACTATTATTGAGTTATTTGTCTAAATATACTTCATTTTTCATGCAACCCCCATATTTGAATTTAATTCAATATTTATATTTTGATTTTATTGAATTAAATTCAAATTGTCAAGCCATATTAATTTTTTTTGATTTTATTTCAACTTATATTGATTTTACTTCAAATATGGTTATAATATAATAATAGGAGGTGTAAATATATGAATACACTGGGTATTAGGTTAAAAGAACTTCGAAAAAAGCATGGATTAACACAAAAATCATTAGCAGATATTCTTTTAATAGATAATAGCTCAATTTCTAAATATGAGAATGATAAAGCAATACCAGAAAATGAATTGCTTCAAAGAATTGCTGATTTTTTTTCCGTATCTGTAGACTACTTACTTGGTAGAAGTGATATATCATCACCTAAAAAATCAACTTTTGATGATTTAGAATTAAATCCCAAAGATAAAAAAGATATTGAGAAAATTTTTAACAGTACCTTGGAGTCTTTAGAAAATCAAGAAGGACTTATGCTTTCCGGTAATCCTATTAATGATGAAGACTGGGAATTATTAAAATCTGCTATTCAAAATGGAATTGAGTATGCTAAGAAAATGAATAAGATAAAATATACCCCTAAAAAATATAAAAAATAATTTTAAACTTTATTTCGTAAAATTTAATGATATTTTGGGGGGGAATATAATCTTGGAAATTTCAAATTTAGTAAATAACTTAGTAAAAAAATATAAAACTAATGATCCTCGAGAATTATGTGATGCTCTTGGAATAAATGTTATGTACGAAGATTTAGGGTCTATTCATGGATTTTATCAATATGCTCCAAAAAATAAAATAATTCACTTAAATATTAGATTAAGTGAAATGGATATGTTATTTACTTGTGCTCATGAACTTGGCCACGCTATATTGCATAGTAATTTAAATATACTTTTTTTAGAAAGTAAAACTACTCAAGTTAAAGGTAAATATGAAATGCAAGCTGATCAATTTGCAGCTGAGCTATTGATTGATAAATCAATACTACTTAATTATGAAGGTTTATCCATAAACACTATTGCTAAATGCGAAAATATAGATATAAAATTTTTAAAACATAAATTTTTATATAAATGAATTATTAAGAGTTCATCAATAAAACCATCAGGATATATTTAATCTCATATCTTGATGGTTTCTGTTAAATAGATTTATATAATAAATATCATATATTTTATACTAATTTTTGATTGAAAATATTATCTAACTCCAACTTCCTCACCTTTTTTTGAATTTCTTCTGACTCTAAAATATAAAGTTCATTATCCTTCATTCTCTTAAAGTACTCGGCTCCTGCAAAAGTATATCTATTTCTTCTACCTTCTGTAGTTTGAACCTTTTCATTAGCATAAGCTATAATGTCTCCAGTAGCTAAATTTCTTGGAAGGGTTAAAAGTGGCATTCCAAGCTCATTTCTAACAGCATTATGTCCTGCTAATGAACCAGTTGTTATGGCTTCTGTATGTCCTACAAAAAGCCCACTTTTTTCTCCAGCGCAGAATAAATTATCAAGTCCTACAACTTTCATCTGATTACTTCTTGGTGCAACTGATAAATATCTAATGGAGTTTCCTTTACCACCTGCATATGGATCTACAAATTTTGCCTCTTCAAGACCTTCAATTTTTCTAAGTTTATCTAAGGGATAATAAGAAGTCATTAACTTAGCATGACCAGTATCTAAAAGTACTATATTTTCCGCAAATTCCTTTAGTGCATATTGTTGACAAACCTTTTGCTTTAACTTATCCGTATTTATATCTTCTGGTGGAACCTTTAATACTACTACTCCTGTTTCATCTAACTGTTTTACTATTTTCTCTGATAAGCTATCCTTCTCCAACTTGCATGATCCACTGAAAGCACCAAATACATCTTCCTGTCTTTCACCTTTTATATCTTCTATACCTGCTCTATAACTAATACTTACTCTTGGTCCAAAGGCTGGGCATCTTAAAATACACATAGAACAACCATTTCCATAGCGTAAGCAATTTCCCATAGGTCCTGTAGAACCAGTAGTTTCTACAAAGGCATCTGCTTCTATATATTCACCATTACTAAGATAAATTCCCTTTATATTAATCCCTTCCATATTTACATCTACTACACGGCTTACAAATCTAACTTTTATCCCCATTTTTTCAATGTGTCTTCTTACCGCTGGTTCTATTCTATTTACATTGTAAAGCCATGCATGCTCATGCCCTGGAAAATCTATATTTTTGTGGAGTGTATTAGCATCAGTTATGTTGATTAAATCTCCAGCTCCTAGAGCTATAAGCTCCTCTGCTGCAGTATACCGCCCATTATTCCTCATAATTCCGCCAACATTTCCAAGTCCTAGTAATAAATCTGTTTTTTCAAATATTTCAACTTCAGCTCCGGCTTTACGTGCAGAAATTGCAGCTGCACAACCAGACCAGCCTCCCCCTATTATAACTATCTTCAATACAATCTTCTCCCTTCAAATATATATTTAGGACTGGTTTGCATCTTACACAGTCTTCTCAATTTTTCATCATCATTCATAATTGTACAGCAACCACAAACCCCTTCCCCACAACACATTTTTGCATTATTGGAACAAGAAAACTCAATATTCTTATCATAAGCTTCTACTATTTTCATGATTTGATGACTAAGCACATCTGCACTATCACAATGAACTAAAGCAACATTACCCTTAGTTAAAATTCCTTCTAAAATCTTTCTACACTTACAATCAAGAATTCCACCCATAAGCAGTGTATTGGTTTTAATTATTTCTGTAGCATATTTTTTCAATTCCTTTTCTATAAATATTGTATCTAAAGTTCCTTCATCAAGAATTACTGTAATTGTATTTTCATTATTGTATAACTTCTCCATAACAGGTACCATAGGTGCTTGACCTATACCTCTACATACTAAAACACAATGATTTCTTTTAATTGTATTCACTGAATTAAGTCCTAAAATTCCATTCCAAAAAGGACCTTTAATTAAAACATATTCATTAATATTTACATCTTTAAGTATCTTTGTTTTAAGTCCCTTTAATTCAATAGCCAAGGTAATAACATCATTTCCCGTATCACTATCCATAACACAAATGGGAGTATCAAAGGCTTGTTCACAATCCTCTTTTCTAATAAATACAAAGGAACCAGGACCAACTAATTCGCTAGCTAGTTTTTGAGTAACTTTAATCTTTAATATCATAAGCTTTTCATTTATTAGTTCTTTATCTATAATTTGAAATCTTTGATGTTTCCTTCCTTCCTTTGCCTTAAAATTGTTTTGCATAAATTCCTGATATATACACACTCCATTCCAATTTACGCAATCACAAAAGTCTTTGCCATCTAAGTGAGAACAAAGAATGCAATTTCCTGACTCAGCTAAATGACATGGACAGTATTCGCTTCCACAATCTATACAGTTATATGGTTCATAGCCCATTACCTGTGCCTCCAAAATTACTATATTATCAGAATATTTCACAATAAGTTATTTGCTACTATTTCCATGAAAAAAACCAAGGTTTTTACCTTGGTTTATATTATTTATTCTATTCATCTTTATTAATCATGTATTTAATGTAGTCCCATATTCCAATTTTTTCAATATCTTCTTTGAGATGAAGGGTTATTGCATATTTAGAGTTTAATTCATTGGTTATGGTAAGTATTCCTATATCATCTGTAGTTCTAATTGGTGTAGTTAACTCATAACTAGGTAGAACAATATCTTTGACTATTTTTTCTTCATTTCTAACAGGGAAAATTAAATCTTCTTCAGCAACTAATGGTATTCCCTTGTCTTTTCCTTTAACTTTTATATCTCCTATAACTTCACCAGCTTCTATAATTTTTTTATATTCATAATTATCTTTTACATATTCATAAATTCTCTGACTTTCTTTCCATCTTGGAACACAATTTAATGTTACTACAATTATTTCATTTTTATCTAGTTTAAAGGAACTAACAAGACATTTTCCAGCCTGTCCTGTATATCCAGTCTTAACTCCAGTACAATTAGGCTCTGAATATAAAAGTTTGTTTATATTATTAAATTGTTTTGTAAATTCTATTCCTTCTTCCCCCGAGATTAATTTAGTAGATACAATTTTATTAAATTCTTCAATCTCCTTAGCTTTTTTAGTTGCTATAGCTAAATCATAGGCTGAAGAATAATGGGAGTTACTATCTAGCCCATGAGGTGATTCAAAATGACTATCTAATAAACCTATAGATACTGCAAATTCATTCATGACTTCACAGAACTTTTCTACAGTTCCACTAGTTCCTTCTGCAATAGCAATGGCACAGTCGTTACCTGACTTAAGCATAAGACCATATAAAAGTTCTCTTATGGTTACCTTATCTCCAGCCTTATATCCTACTTTAGAGCCTCTTATAGATGCTGCATTTTTAGATATTTCCACAACTCTATCTATATCTCCATACTGTAAAGTAACCAAAGCAGTTATTATCTTTGTTGTACTTGCCATAGGTATAACTTTATGGGCATTTTGATCAAATAAAATAGTTCCAGTAGCTGAATCTATAGCTATTGCAGATACTGCATCTACTCTTATTGGAGCTGCATCTACGTTTTTTATAGGAATACTCACTGTAGTAAATAAAAATATTAATAGAAAACAACATACTCTTCTTTTCATCCTTTTACACTCCCAACTTAAATTTGTGACTTATTCTCAAATAGTTTTATTTTTTTATATACCATGAATATATAAATCATAGTTGGATAGAATTGCAGATATAAAACTATGGAGGTTTAGTATAATAATGAAATATTTTTTATGGATTTTAGCCATAGTTACACTGGTATTATTATTTCCTATTCCAATAAAAATAACACTTATATATGCTAATGAAATTTTTACCTTAAAAATATATAATAAAGTGATAATTCCATCAAAAAGTAAAAAAACTAAGGCTAAAAAGAAAGACAAATGGAGTGATTATGTAAAAACTCCTAATGAAGAAGAAATTTCAAAATTAAAATTTAAAGATTTAAAAGGAATAATAGAACTCTTTATCCATTCTAAATTTAAATTTACTATACGCACTAAATTTACAGTGGATTACTCTATAGAAGATGCTGCTATAAACGCTATTACTTACGGCTTTTTATATCAAATTACAGCATTTATTTCAACAATTTTAAATCTATTTTTTAAACTTAAAAATTTTACTCCTACTATCAATATTAAATATAATGAAAATTTCTTTAAATTTGAAAGTACTAGTATAATTTTTATAAATATAGCAAAAATTATATACATGGTTATTGTAATTTTTTATCACCTTATCAAAGTACGAAAAACTTCTTCCTTTGATAAAGTGAATTTAAAGGAGGAATTTTAGATGGACGGTCATCCAATAGAAAATTTAATGAAGTCGACTATGGAAAATATTAAAAATATGATTGATGTAGATACAGTTATCGGTAATCCTGTAAGTGCACCTGATGGTACCACAATCATTCCAATTTCAAAGGTATCCTTTGGTTTTGCCTCAGGTGGAAGTGAATTTAAAGATACTAACTTAGATTCCTCTAACAGGCATCCCTTTGCTGGTGGATCTGGTGCTGGAATCTCCTTAAAACCAGTGGGGTTCTTAGTTGTACACAAAAATACCATAAGATTTCTTTCCGTGACTGAGTATAATCCATACGATAAGATAATCGATGCAATGCCTCAGGCCATTGATATGATTTCTGGGCTATTTAACAAAGATAAAGTCAATGGTGATAATTATTCTGAAGTCTATAACCCATGCGACCCTTGCGATTAACTCTAAGAAAAAAGGCTATTTTAAAATATGAAATGGTCTGAAATGGTCCCTATGTCAA